>JBLHSN010000039.1:0-27285 GCA_047626195.1 Myxococcota bacterium | reverse complement strand
TTGCCGCTGGCATCCACATCGAAGTCCGAGCCAGCCTGAACGATGCCGCGGGCTTCCCCGTATACGTCGATGTCTGCGCCAAAGGCGGTGGTAAACAGTGCGAGTAGCAGCATCATTCTGCACCTCCGTCGTCCGTTTCACGGAAGGGGGTGAGGAAGTCGCAGTGCCTCGTGCCGAGGCAGGGATCATCGCTGACTTCCTGTCCGCCGGTGGCGAAGAACCAGGCCACTTGGTTGAGCGAGTAGCTGGCGACATCGAAGTCGAGGGTTGGGTTGGGGAAGGTGAAGCCATGTGTGCCGCGCGGGCTTACGTACGGCATGCGAAGTGCGGTCACGCCGCTGTCTTCGGTGCGTGTGGACCGCAATGGAGCGTCGGATGGCGCTTCAAATCCGTCGCTTCCGCGGTCGGCGTCGTCGATGTCGAACAACACCGGCTCGCCGGCTTCGTTGCGGTAGGGACCGTACTGCTCCAGGCCTTGGACGACGCGGCGGTCGATGAGCCATTGGTCGACAGTCGTACCGTAGCGGTCGTCGATTTCGTCGAAGGGCACCAAGCCAGCAGCACGGGCCAGGGCAATACCGGTGTTGACGCTGACGATGGAGTCGCCGGCGGTCGGCATGACCAACACGTGGGCCTTTTCGCCGCCGAGTTCTTCGCTGGGGCGGTCGTTCCACAGGGGGGCGTAGGAGATGGCATCACCGGGTTCAAGCGCCGCAGCGATGACCCAAGCGAGACGTCGCATGTCGGGGTTTGCGCGGATCTTGCCGTTTCCGTGGGAGCCGGCAACCAATGGGGAGCCGGCGGGCATTGTCACGCCTTCGTGGGTGACGTCTGCGGCGAACTGGTCGAGAGTGGCGACGAGGGTGTCGTCAGCGTCGAAGAACTCGACGACGAAGCGGTCACCTAGGCCCTCGTTATTGGGTACCGACCAGATGCCATCTCCGGCTCCGGTCTCGGGCATGCCGGTGATTTCGCGCTTCTCGGCGGCATCGAGGCCGTCTGCGGCGATGGACACGCGGAATCGGCCATCTTCGGGGATGTAGCCTTCGCGGACTTGGCCGTTGTCGAGGTTCTCGACTCGAATGCGTCCACCAGCGGGGATGGACGGAAGGGTGTCGACGGCCAGGGTCTCCATGTCCGTGACGGAGTTGACCATCTGCACCACCTGCAGTGAGCCGTCTTCTTGGGGGTAGCCGAGGAACATGGGGCTGACGAGCCGGCCGAACATGGCTTCGACGGCGCCGCCGATTTCCGTTCGGATGCCGATGTCCAGCGTTCCACCACCGGGAACGATGGGGGCCCATGCGGTGACTTCGGGGATGACGCCGGCTGCGACCGCGCTGTTGATGCCGCCGAGAGAGCCACCGACGATGAAGTAGCGAGCGTCTTCGCCGCCCATGTCGGGGGTGCCGTCGTCGTCCCAGTCGCAGGTCATCAGGCTGTCGCCGGTGGGCGTCGTTGTGGCGTCGTCTTCGTACTCGGTGAGGGCCATTTCACCGACGCCGCAGGCCTGGAAGCTGCGTACCATCTGCATCCAGTCCACAGCGGCTTGGCGGACCATGTCGCGGGTGTGGAAGGGGTCTGCGGACCACTGGTCGCCGCCGGAGTCGGCCACGCCATCGTTGTTGAGGTCGCGGTAGCGACTGTCCTTGAGGTGCAGCAAGAACGGGGTCAGGTCCTGTGCTTCGAGGGCTAGCTCAACCAACGCTTCTTCTTCGACGCCCAAGGTGGGGCCGTGACCGGGGAAGTCCATGGCGCACGACGCCATTCCGACGCGGTTTAGACCGTAGGAGAAACCTAGGAAGTCGAAGCGAGACGAGCCGTAGCCGTGGCCGAACATTGCGACGTCGTACGGGGCTTCAAAGCCCATGTCAGCGCGCGGGAGCACGCAGGTGAAGGCCACGCGCTGCGATTCGGCGTGCAGGGTGCCCGCTACCGGGTCGAGCTGCCACCACTCGTCAGAGTCGTCTCGGCCGCCGTCATCGCGGTCTGCCAGTAGGTAGGGGACCTCAATGGTGCCACCCACAATGCGGTCTGCGAAGCTTAGGTAGGCGTCTTGCAATGCGATAGCTTCTGGGCCGTCGAACAGGCCTAGATTGATGAGCTGCTCAAGCAGGATGGCCATGGGCAGGTCATGCTGCTTGTCGTTCTGCTCGTGCATCTGAAGCGCTTCGGTCACGCCTGCAGGGTAGTCGGCGGAGAGGAATGGCCAGGGACCTTCCGCGTCGAAGAGGCCGCGATGAATATCGACCAGGTCACCGGTGACACGACCGGTGGTGAAGGTCCAGGCAAAGGCCACGTCGTCCATGGTCATGCCGAGCGGAGGCAGCGCGTCTACGAGGGGACGCAGGGCTTCGGTCTGGCGGGTGTGGTTGACGTACTTCCACGGTGAGCGAACGGGCTCTCCGCCTTCGCCGACCAAGCGGTCGGTCAGGACTACAGCGTAGGTGGTCTCTTCGAGCAGCGGCACGACCGGGCGGAACATCAGTGTGTCGGTGGCGCGCTCGTACCAGGTGAGCAGGTCATCTCGCGGTGCACCGCCCTCAGGGTACACATTCGGCACGTCTAGGATGCCGTCGTTGTCGGTGTCTTCGCCCCAGTCTAGGATTCCGTTTCCGTTGACGTCTTCATCGACTGTGTCGAACACCACGCTGGGCTCGTCGCTGCGGGTGTCGTTGGGGAAGTAGCGGTCGGAGCGCGCTGCGTCCATGGGGAAGCGGCCGTGGCCGACGTCGAGCGGGAAGGGCTTTCCGAAGTCTGCCGAGTCAGGGTCAATGTTGATGACGTAGAACGCGTCGTCGTCGTAGCCACCATCGATGTGGAAGTCGTTCGGGTGGCGCGCAACAACATTATCGAGGTCGAGTGGGTCATTGAACTGCACTGCGATGGGCGAGAAGATGCCGAAGCCAACAAGTTCATTGAGCTTGACCCGGGCTTCTGATTCGGCGTGCGTGACCGCTTCTTCGCTGATGTTTAGACGCAGACCGGTGACCGAGCCGGGGTCGGGCCGTGTCGCTAGGTCGTTGGGGAAGGGGATCTCAGGAAGGGGCTGCGCATCCCAGTCGTAGTGGACTTCAGGTCCGGTACCGGCAGGCGTTTCGCGTAGACCTTCGGGTGCGCTGGCGCAGCTGACAAGGCCGCTTATGAGCGAGAAAAAAGCGAGATGACGATTCATTGATACCCCAATTCGTCGCCGCGTATCCGGTCTGAGCGCGTTGAGCGGAATCGTTTGTGTTGTGCTCCGCAGCCCACTACCGGTGAAGGTAGGTAGAGCGCGGCCTCACGAGATGCAGATGAGTGCATCATAGCTGATGTGATGACGGTGTTGAAAGCTCTACAGGGGTGAGCATCGGTCTTGGTCTCGAACCCGACGCTTTGGCGTGCCCAGTTCGGCCGCCACCTTCCTAGTAGTAACCCGTTACAACGTCGTCAGTTGGCGGCCGCCCTGAACGCACCCTAGCGCCGGTTTCTTCCATCAATCCCATCGCTCACCCCTGTAGCTATCACTACCTACAGACCGTTCAGTGGACGGAGGAACGCGGTCCAAGGTTGCTCACGGTAGCCTGCCAATAAGATAGCCTGACGGTGATTCCGACGGACCCATCCATGATCCGCGTAGGGTACGGGAAGAGGGCTTTGACGGATGTTGAGCAACGGGGATGTCCCGGTGGTACATCCGTTTGCGAAGGCTTGCGGCTTCTGACGAAGTGGCTCTAGGCGTCGCGGGACCGTCCTCGCACACTTGGCCTTTGTTGCCAGCGCCCCCCGGAATGCCATGCGTCTCCCTGTCTCCTTGTTGTTCGTGCTGACTCTTGGCTGCAATCGCGCTGATCTCGACACACAGACCGATGTGGACTCCGCTGACTTGGGCGCAGATCCGTCTGTGATGGCTGCCGATGGCGAGGCGCGTGCCGGAGTCATTCGCGATGGCGTTGATGGCGAAGAAGCGCTGTTCGGAGGGATAAACGCCGAAGGTGCTGCGGGTGATGTCAAGATCTACAACCACAATGTCCAGTTCATCATCCAGGCCGCTGGCCGCAGTCATGGGCTCATTGATGTCGGTGGCGGCATCATTGACGCCGACCGCGTTCGCCATGACAACACGCTTGGCCGCGACTTGGTCGAAGATGTCTTCCTTGCCTTTGGCTTGTCGCGCCTGTTTGACGCGGACCGTGTGCAGGTCGTCGCAGACGGTTCGGACGGCGGGGATGCCATCGTCGTTGCCCACGGGTCCGATGTGGGCTGGGACTATTTTATGGGGCTGTTCGAGCGCGATGAGCCGCTGCTTGCTGCGCTCAATCTAGACATCACGCAGACCTACCGACTGGCACCCGATTCTTGGGTACTCGACGTCACCACCGACCTGACGAATACCGGAGACTCGCCTGTAGAGTTCACCCCATCAGATGGCCTGTTCTTGTCCGGTGAAGATGCCATCCCCTGGTACTCCGGCCCCGGCTACGACGGTCCTCGCGGCGCCCGACTGCCCGCTGTCATCTACTCGGGTGCATCAGGTGAGGGCACTCTCGCGCAGTGGCCTGACGACGGCGACTATGCCCTCTCGGGGCTCGCCTCTTTGACGGGTGAGCTGGGCATTCTCCTGGCGGATTATGAACCGACAACACTGGGTGAGGGCGAGTCTATGCGCATCACCCGTCACCTCATGCTGGCTACAGATCCCGCTACGACCGAAGCCCACCGCCGCACCCAGCTTGGCGAGACTCTGGGCACGGTCACCGGCACGGTCACAGACGGCAGTGCCGCGGTCTCGGGTTCTCGGGTTCACATTATTGATGGCCAAGGGGATGTGCTTGCCCTTGCCCTGACCGACCGTGAAGGCGCCTACACCGCCCAACTTCCCCTTGGCGAGTACACTGTGTACGCGTTGGGCCAGCCGGGCTTTGAGCAGGTTCAGCTCCCGGCCGGCGCGGGGCGCACCGGTCCATTCACCGCGCTGTCGGTCAATGAGCGCCAGCTACGGACGCTCGCTGGCAACATCACGCCAGCAACCGTCCCTTGGGCCCGGGGTCACGCAGCGTCACTGGGCCAAGCCGTCACGGTGGCTGCGGAGACCGCGGCGACCGTTGACCTAGACCTGTCTGCGGCAGGCACTGTGCGTATCGACATTCGTGACCCGAGCGGTGCACCCTTGCCAGCCCTCATCGAGCTGCGGTGGAGTGGGGGTTCTCCACCCGAATCGGGCATTCCCACAGAGCTTCACAGGGCCTTAAATATCAGCAGTTCCGGTCGCGCCTCCTGGGGTTGGACCGCCACCGGCGTTGCCGAACTCCCCGCGCTTCCCGCTACTTATGACGTGTTCGTAGGCCATTCTTGGCGACACACCCGCGCCGAGCAGCGCGGCGTCATTGTCGGTGCTGGCGATACCGCCCAGGTCAACATCGTGCTGAACGAAGTGGTGCCCCAGGACGGCTGGTTCGCCCTGGATCCTCACCTGCACGCAGCGCCCAGCTTCGATGGCGCACTGCCGATGGAAGACCGTTTGGTGACCTGTGCGGCGGCTGGCGTGGACTTCCCAGTCACCACCGACCACGACGCCATGACCGACTACCGCCCGCTCAACACCGCCATGGGCTTGGACGACCGCATGCGCATCATTCCTGGCCTCGAGGTCACTTCGCTCCTGCGCGGACACTTCAATATGTTCCCGATGAACCCGCAACCTCACACGCTGACTAACGGGGGCGCTGTGCAGTGGTGGCTGCCGTTGGAGACGACCGACGAGCTGTTTGAGCGCATGCGGGCCGCGGGAACTGAAGAGACCTTGATTCAGGTAAACCATCCGCGAAGTCCCGGAATGTTCGGCTTTGGTGCCTACGATGCCCTTGCCGGTGAGCCTGGCCGGCCCGAGTTCTTCTCGTGGGACTTTGAGCTGTTCGAGCTGCTGAACGGGGGTGCCGAAGATGTGGAGCAGATTCGCGACGACTGGTTTAGCTTCCTCAATGCCGGCGATATTCGCGTCCCCACGGGCGCGTCCGACACCCACTACCGCTACATCCCCTGCGGCATGGCCCACACCGATGTCTACCTGAACGTGTCCGACGTCACCCAGGCGAGCATTAGCGATGTGCGCGACGCTGTGGCTGCTGGACACGTGGTCGTAGCATCCGGCACTACGCTTCGCGCGACCCTCACCAACGACTACGACGGTGCCATCTCGCTGCCGGGCGACGTGGTGAGTACCCGTCGGGCGACCTTGTCGGCCAAGGTCCAGACCCCCGATTGGTTCGAACCTGGAACCCTTCGCGTGTACGCCAATGGCGAGGTCCTGTTTACCGAAGTGCTCGACACCGTAGATGCCGACGGCGTGTGGTTCGACGGTACGTGGGAGCTCGGTCCGGCCACAGACGCCTGGTATGTGGTTGAAGTGCAGGGCAGCGGAAACATGGGCGATACCTGGCGCAACCAGACTCCGTACGCCATCACCAACGCCTTCTTCTTAGATGTGGACAGCGACGGGTGGACTGCACCGAGTGCGCGCTAGGCGCGTCGGATCTGCCGCCGCCGTCAGACGGCGACGAAATCGACGCACTCGCTGTGGGTGAGGCAGTAGTTGTGCCACGTCTCATACCGTGGGAAGCTTGCCGCCGAATCGCGTCAGCGCAGACATCTCTCGGTCCGTCTGCATCCACGCCAACAACGCACTCGGGTCGTCCGCGTCGACCCATGGCGGGAGCGCCTGTGACTCGCGCAGACGGAGTACCAGCTCCAGCTCTTGCGTCGCGACCTCTCGTTCGCGAATGCGTAGCCAGCCGTGTCCGAGCCAGGCGGCAAGGGGAAGGCCCATCACAACCGCGATGGGAAGGCTCAAGACGGCGGCGATACCGCCGAACACCGCGATAATAATAAAAACCACTTCCAAGGCTCACCTCCTTAATCGGAGGTACGCCAGGGATGTGGAGGGTATTTCCGCTGAGCGTGTGTTCTAGCGCTCACTCACCGAATCAAGAGCTTGGTGATGAACAGCCCTTCGTGATCCGTTGGAATATTCGGGTCGCGTGCACAGCCTGACGAGGTGGCCCGGTCATAGTTCGACGCGCTCCATGCCAATAGGGTTGTGGTGGGGTCGATCCCGTTTAAGCTGTAGTCAGAGACGCTAATTGGCGCGTCCCGATACAGTTCCGGAGAGCCCTGGATGCACGAGAATCCGGCTAAGCACGTGGCCAGATAGCCGCTGTACCCCAGGTTGTAGCCGGGTCCCGACAGCGGGAGCCAGCTGTTGCCCGAGCAGCGTCCCCCGCCCTCCGCTCCTTGCATCTGGTAGGACAGGCGGACGGAAGAGTGGTCGAGGGTGGGGGTCAGAAACAGCGCTTCGGCATGGCTCGCGGACTGATTAGAGTACATAAACACGCCGTCTCCGCTGCCACCACTCAGGGCACTCGCGGTCAACGTGGTGCCGGGGGCTCCGGAAAAGAGCTGCGCGGTCAGGTTCGCGATGTCCGGTGCTGGCGCGTGGTAGCTCTTGACCACATCCACCCAACCACCAGACTCCGTTGTCATGTCGCAGTGGGCCTTGAATGGGTCACTGGCGGTTGGGTCGATGCGGTACAAGCCGTCTCCGATGACCCCGCCGTAGGAGTAGCCTGTACCCGGATTGAGGTAGGCGTCGCAGCTCGCGGCGTAGGTGCCATTGGCCCACTCACGGACACCGGCGTTGTCGACGATCTGGATGCTGCACCCCGCTGATGGCCACGTCTCTCCACGTCTGACCACGTCGGTGGCTTCGAGCGTACCGCCCTCACAGACCGTGGCGTTTGCGCGCACGACACCGGAGACCGCGGCACCGGCCTCAACGGTGGCACCGCGTCCTACGCGAGCACCATCAAGCACGCGTGCACCCGGCAACAACGTGGCCTGCTTGCGCACGCGAGCCGTTCCCTCGACCATCACGCCGGAGCCGATGCTCACGTGAGGTCCCACGACTCCAAAGATCGTGGACGCCTGGCTCAATGTCGCGGCACTGGCGACGGTGGTCCCGCGCGCAATGACGGCTGCGGGGCCCACGCGGGTGAAGTCTCCAAGTGTGACCAACGAGCCGACCGTTCCGTTGGCGTCGATGGTGACATCCGTGCCGAGGTCCGCGGCGTAGCCCACGGTGGCGCCGGTACTTGTGGTGAGACGAGCGCCAGCGGTGACTGCGCGTGAAATCGTAGTGTCCGGTCCCAAGATGTGGTCCACACCCAAGACTGCGTTGCGACCGACAATGGTTCCCAGTCCCACCGGAAGCGGTTGGGTCGTGTGCGCAAGCCAGCCATCTAGGGTGGCTCTTGGAGAGATGCGCACATCATCTAGCGCGACGAAGGGTCCAATAGACGCTTCTGCACCGACAAAGGTGCCGGCTGCCGTGGTGACCGTAGCGTCGAGTGAGGCGCTGTCAGAAATGCAGGCACCATTGTCCGCGTACTGAGCGTCCTCACAACCATCATCGTTGAGGTCTTCGGCCCAAGCCTGCGGGGTACCGACCACTGCTACAAGTAATATCCAGACGTACCGCATTGAATTTCTCCCCTAAATGCCACATCTACCGAGCGAGTGGCGACGACACCTTCACGGTAGCGGACGAGACCGATATTACCACATCACGGGCACATATAGGGGTAAGCGTTCAAGCTGACTGTGCCGGTGAGTACCCACAGATTGTGCCCCAGTTGGCATAAAATCCCAGTGGGAGTTCCGTCCAGATGCGGTGGACCTGTGCCGCCAGTTCTGTCCAATTCGAGCAACCCATTGTGCGCATTCTCGCCTTCAAGGTGGACCATAAGTGTTCGATGGGGTTGAGTTCAGGGCTGTAGGCAGGCAAGATAAGCAGTTTGCTCCTGCACTCTCGATGAGTTCACCGACCTCTGTGTTCTTGTGAATACTGAGGCCGTCCATAACCACGGTATCGCCTTGGTTCAGGCTGGGAACCAGGTGGGTCTTGGTGAAGGTCAACATGCACGCCGTGTTCTTTGTGCCTTCGTAAGTCATCAATGCCCGCGGACCATCCATGGCCATTGCTCCAACAAAGCTCAGCCGCATCCCGTGAGAAGATTGGGTGATGATGGCCTGTTCCCCGATAGGCGCCCATCCGTAAAGCCTGTTCATGCCGCAGATAACACCAGATTCATCCAAGAAGACTAAGTGTCCAGACTCCACGGTCCTTTGCTGGTCAATGTACTCTCGGCGGGCAGCGACGGCATCTGGTCGCTTGGCAGCTGGCGAGCGGAAGACCCCCTTTTAAAGAAGAATCCCAACCGCCTCAACGCCTTGCCCATGGTGTGGCGGGAAGCAGTACACCCAAAGGCCTCGTTCAGTTCGTCTGCCAACTCTTGAGTGGTCCAGTTCGGTTCGTCGACAACCAAACTACAAAGAAACTCCTCATGTTCCTCCGTTATCCCGCGGCGCTTTCCTCCCATTGGAGACGCTGAAAGGTCGCCACCGTAACGGTGAAGACGCAAGTACCGACTCACCGAAGCCACTCCGACTTCGAACCTTCGAGCGATATCCTTGTACGTTCCTTCTCCGTTTTCGTACGCGTCTACAATGCGCTGGCGGTCAACCGCCTAGTCGACCCGACGAGCAAGCGCGCGTGCAACGAATGCGTGGCGAACGAGGGGTAGATTTCGGGACTGAATACCGACTCGTTGGATGTTCAGCACTTCTACCCACTGGGATCGGATCCATCAATCCGAGCCGAAAACGCCGACAACGTGCACCCAACTGCCTGACCGCGTAGACGGTTCGGGCCACCCCAGGATGCATCTGGGGAGGGTATCGACCGCGGGTCAACCTTGGACGGCACGTCCCGCTTCCGCCTCTCCAAGAGGAGGGTCTCCATGCCACACCTGCGCCCGACTGTCACGTACCAAAGTCCCGACCGCGCACTCCTTCCCACGCCATTGGTCCAGCCAGCACTACTCCTTAGCGACCTTGAAGAGCGTGGTATCATCGACGATATCGCCTAGCGTACCCGCATCCGCCGGCAGGGCGGGTTCGCGGGCATCGATGTCTTCCTGCTCCTTGTCATCTTCCTTGCCTCAAGTGCTCATGGGGGCCTGCGCCCGTTCTGGAGGGAGCTCGGACCTGTGGTCAAGCGCGTTGCCGCGCTCGCCCGGCGCTCGACGCTACCGTCTCCCGCTGCGACGTCCCGTGCGCTCTCTCGGGTCGAGACCGACCTCATTCGGCCCCACATTCCGTGGCTCCTCACCGAGGCGCCACAGGTTGACAGCGTGCTGAAGCATCCTGGCCTACTTCCACGTCTTCCGAGAGCATGGCCTTCCCTTCATCACCCGAGCCAACTCCCCAAGCCTGTACAACGACCCGAATGTGCTCGACCGCCTCCGCGATGCCATCTGGGTTTGAGTGCCTGACAGCGGCTCCGGGCCGCAACACATGGCCTGGAGCGTCCGCCCGCGGTGCGGCCTGACCCAGTCCGGCGCCTACCTATCGTCGAACAGCGTCTTCCGGAAGGATGGCCCCGAGGGGCGACTGCTGGAGCGGACATCGGTGCGTCCTGAGCCGAACAGCTCACGATGTACCCACATCATCTTCCGTCGCCCCAGCTCTGGATGTGGGGATTGCGACACCCGCTCAGATTACTTGGTTTCCACAGATGCCGACGCCAGCAAACACCTCGAACGGAACATCGACACGGAGCTGGCCAAGCAGCTCTGCAAGCGTCTGGAGCGGCTTCGGAAAAAGCCGATAACAGCACGCGGCATTCTTCCCGAGCCCATTCGCGACAAGGCGGGTCTGCACGCGGTGTTGTCACCCCGGTTCCTGCGGAGAGAAGCGCGCAAAGTCTTCGAGGAGCTATGCGTCGGCGCCAACGTGCGCGTGCTCATCGACGAGCCGGCAGCGAGGGGGAAACCGCAGCTGCGGCTCCTTGCCACCGGCGACGCGGACCGGCAGGCGCGCCGCCAGACCTGGACCATGAGGGTGGAGCGCTACGCTCTGGCGGAGGACGCGACGGTGAGGGTGGAGGTCGCTACCGAGGGAGGACTCGGGCGGTGGCTTGGGGGGCAACAAACGTTGGAAGGAAAAGGGGGAACTGCGTCATGATGGAACCGGATCTAGTGGGTGGGCTGTTCGCTAGGCCAGTGTCAGGCTGTTGGCTACGCAAGCACGGTGGGATGACCTCAATCAACGTGCTGTCCACCTCTTGTTAGTCGCCCATTGAATTCCAAAAATACCTGCAATTCCTCTACAATTGGGGCGGAGGTAGTTTTGACCAGACCCCTATTGATCCTCGCCCTCTTGCCCGTCATCGGCGCCTGCAGAAACGCCGACGTCCTGACCACCCAGGAAGACAACGCCCAGCTCCGAGCCGATCTGTCCGAGATGGCCCTCCGCGTCGAGGCCCTAGAGGCGGACGCCGCAGCTACCATCACCACGCTCGAGACCCACACGGAAGCCCTGGCCGCCGACCGTGAGGACATTGGCACGCTCACCGATGAGATCGAGACCGCCACTGGCTTTGACCTGGTCAACCTTGTCAACGACGTAGAAGACCTCGACACTCGCATGGCGACCCTTGAGGAGATTACGATTGCGAGCGAGGAGTGGGTTGTCGGTCAAGACTACGCAACCGCGTCATCGCTTGGAACCCTCGAGGCCACCGTCGACGGCAATACCGCGACCGGCTCAGCGCTACAGACCACCCTGGACGTAGCCGTTGGGGACATCACTGCTGTTGACGTCAGCCTCGCTGCGGCCCTCGTCGACGTATCGGCGCTCGACGTGCGTAGCCTCTCGAATGCCGAAGGCCTGGTCGCCACCAGTAGCGCCATCACCACGGTGGATGGTCGGGTCGACGGACAAGCCACGCAGATCGAAGCTAACGCCTCCCTCATCGCATCGGTCGACGAGCGCGTGTCCGATGTTGTCGACGATGTGCAAGTCGTGGCCGCTGACGTTGCTGACAATGCCGCGAACATCGGCTTTCTCGAGGGCGTCACCGACGGCCTCACCACCGATGTCTCGGACATTGACGCCATCATCGGCAGCCAAGGCGGCGGTCTGGCTGACCTGCAGACCGGCCTCGATGATCTCGCCACCGAGAGCTTAATCCAAGCAGACAGTATCCAAGCGAACACCGACGGCCTCGCCGCTCTCGACATCACCACCGGTGAGAACGCGTCCATTCTGGGCACGGTTGCGGAGCGTCTAGAGGGGCTCGACGGCGATGTCAGCGGCCTGTCCAGCGCAACGTCCACGAATGCGTCGACCCTGGCAACGTACGGGGAGCGTCTCGAGGGGTTCGACAGCGACATCAGCGGCTTGTCGAGCACATCGTCGACGCACACGGGGCTGATCTCCGGACTGCGTACCGACACAAATGCAAACACCACATCCGCGGCTTCGCAGGGCAGTGAACTTACCTCTGCGCAGTCGGCCATCACCTCTGCGCAGTCGGCCATCAGCGCACTCAACGGTGACTTGGATGCGACTCTGGACCTGATCGGGGAGAACGCCACGGCCATCTCCGACAATGCGCTGGACATCACTCAGGTGGCGGCGGACGCGTCCGAGCCGCGCACCATTCAACGCATCGTCGGCCAGCGCAACGAGGGCCAAGATAGCGGCATCATCGCCTCGCGCACACTGACCTTCGTCAAGGAGCACGACGACACCACCGTCCGCATCACCTGGTTCGATAACCGTCGTACGCTCGGCTATTCCTACGGATACTGGCGTGGGTATATCGACGGCGAGCTCTGCGTTGACCCGAAGCCGATGCAGTGGTGGCACCACAGCTATGGTCCCCGACTGGACGGAGACCACTACAGCGACGACCACTACAACGCGTCGCTGCTAGGCTATTGTCGCGCCACGGCATCAGGGCCGATCGAGGCGGGTACGCACACGTTTACGGTCGAGGTCGTGGATGTAGGCGGAAACCGCGGCGACTGGTACGCAGGCTGGAACAGCACCACATTCGTCGTCGAGATGGAAGAGGTCTACTAAAGAACTGTTGGGGGGAGCCGGGGCGGTCTCGTCACGAGACGTCGCTGGACTGACGGTTGCGCGACGACCCGACGTCCACTCCGGCATCAAGTAAGACCGTATGTCCCGCGTCTGGCTCACTCTCATGCTTACTTTTGCCGTTGGCTCCCTCGCTCCCGGATGCGAAGATCTGACCCATATTGTCCGCTATGAAGATGGTGAGGTCCATGTGGGTGTACCAGGCGCCGGCAATCGCCCGGAGTTCCTCGGTACCAGCGCTGTATGTGACGGCCTATTTGACGTACTCATGGACACTCAAGTGATTGACGACGACGGCATCCGTGACATCGCTCGCGTCAACGCCACGCTATTCGGCCCCGATGGACAGGTGGCGTCCATGCCCCTGGTCCTGTCCCGCACCGAGACGGATGTGTGGCAAGGCGAGTTTGACCTGCAGCGCACTGAGGTGGACTGCAATGACAACCTAGAGGTTCGCTTCCGCGTTCGTGACGAGCAGGGTGGTGTGGGGGAGGAGCGAATTCGGGTGAGCGGTGGGCTGTAGGCGTCTGTCCGGTGGACTAAATCCCGCCCTCTACCCTCATCATGAGCTGGGGGGCCAGATCGGGCTCCGTCCCGGCAGTGGTTGACCCGTCGTGACGCGCATTGGTGGCCTTTTGAGCGTCGTCGATGACCACATGTGTGGGGTCGATACCCACCTCGACCATCTGGTTCTGAAGGCGGTTCATCTCCGCTTGTGCGTGGCCACAACGTCGCCACCGTCTGCGAAAGCAACGGGTGCGAAGGCGAGCAGTCCCGCAGCCGCGACTCGGCGCAGCTTGGGGGTAAAGACCACATTGCTACGGCTGTCAGCGACGTAGCGGACGCAGGTGTCTTCGGTCTTCGCACGCTCAAGAACAGCCTGGTCCTCGGCTTCGGTCATGCGCGACAGGTGATGCACACATGCTTCTTAGGACGCTCAGCCGGACCACCGAGGCAGCTTAAATCCGGGAAGTCCAATGGCCAAGACACGAAGAACGTACTCCATCGCCTTCAAACAAAAGGGAGTGCGCCTGGTTCGAGACCAAGGACTGACGATACTTCAGGCCGCGTCTGAAATTGGCGTGCACAAGAGTCAGATGTTGCGCGGGGTAAAGCGGGCCGATGACGGCGAGTTGGGGCAGCTGCCCTCAAAGAAGCAGGACGCATCAAGTCCATCGCTTGAGGCGGAAGTACGTGGATTGAAACCAGAGAACGCGTTGCTGTTGGAGGAACGTGAGATATTAAAAGAGCCGCGGTCTTCTTCGCCAAGGAAACCCGGTGAGCATCTACCGGTTTATCGACGCGGAGAGGACCAACGACTCGATTCGACGGCTTTGTGATGTGCTCGATGTGAGCCGTTCTGCGTTCCACGGATGGATGGCTGGTGAATGGTGGCAAGAAGACCGAGACCGGGTGCTCACCATTCACATACGCGCGGCTCACCGGGCAAGTCTTGGCATGTATGGCGTGTCTCGCATGGTGGCCGAGTTGCGAGCTCACGGGTTGGATGTCGGCGCTCGCCGTGTGGCCCGCATCATGAAGCAGGAAGGGCTCTCGGGCGTTCCCGAGAAGCGCTTCCGCCGCTGTACGACCGATTCATCATACGGCCAGACGCCATCTCCGAACCTTCTCAACCGCGAGTTCACGATGGAGGCCCCCAATGTCGCCTGGGTTACCGACATCACCTACGCGCCCACCCATGACGGCTGGGGGTACCTAGCCGTCATTATCGACGTGTTCAGCTGGAAGGTCGTAGGCTGGGCAATGGACAGCCACATGGAAACCTCTCTTTGCAGATCCGCGTTGGAGGAAGCGATGGCAGAACGAGGCGCACATCAGGGCACGATGCATCATTTGGACAAAGGGAGCCAATACGCGAGAATTTGCTATAGAGCTTCACTTTTAGAGCATGGGTTCGTTCAGAGCATGAGCCGAAAGGCCGACTGCTGGGACAATGCTGTTTCAGAGTCTTTCTTTGGAACGCTCGAACAGGAGTTCGTTCAGGGTCTCGTGTACGGTTCTCTGGCTGATGCAAAGGCTAGAATCTCATACTACATCCACCAGTTCTACAATCCAATTCGGAGGCACAAACACTTGGGCCAGATGAGTCCGAATGCCTTTGAACAAAATCATCGCAATGCTGAGAGGCTTGCGGCCTAAATGGTGGTCCGTCAAAGTGTCGTAAGGTCAATCTACGAGGCAGACGACAAGCCACAGCGAGGCCGCAAGCTCGACCGGTGGCAGGTGGAGCTTGTCGCGGCCGACATCCCCGCCAGCGGCTGGCCCGCTCCCGAGGTGGTCGCGGCCTACTTTGGCCGGTCTGGTTAGGAAAATCGCTTCGCCCGGGAGGACCGGGAGATGGGCCTTGCTCGCATCGTTCGCTACGACTTGCCCGGCCAGGAGCTGGCCACGCTTGTGGGTTTGTTTGTACTCAACTACCGCATCGCCCGCGGCTTCGAGCTGGAGCGTCCGCCCGCGGTGCGGCCTGACCCAGTCCGGCGCGTACCTATCGTCGAACAGCGTCTTCCGGAAGGATGGCCCCGAGGGGCGACTGCTGGAGCGGACATCGGTGCGTCCTGAGCCGAACAGCTCACGATGTACCCACATCATCTTCCGTCGCCCCAGCTCTAGATGTGGGGATTGCGACACCCGCTCAGATTACTTGGTTTCCACAGATGCCGACGCCAGCAAACACCTCGAACGGAACATCGACACGGAGCTGGCCAAGCAGCTCTGCAAGCGTCTGGAGCGGCTTCGGAAAAAGCCGATAACAGCACGCTGCATTCTTCCCGAGCCCATTCGCGACAAGGCGGGTCTGCACGCGGTGTTGTCACCCCGGTTCCTGCGGAGAGAAGCGCGCAAAGTCTTCGAGGAGCTGTGCGTCGGCGCCAACGTGCGCGTGCTCATCGACGAGCCGGCAGCGAGGGGGAAACCGCAGCTGCGGCTCCTTGCCACCGGCGACGCGGACCGGCAGGCGCGCCGCCAGACCTGGACCATGAGGGGGGAGCGCTACGCTCTGGCGGAGGACGCGACGGTGAGGGTGGAGGTCGCTACCGAGGGAGGACTCAGGCGGTGGCTTGGGGGGCAACAAACGTTGGAAGGAAAAGGGGGAACTGCGTCATGATGGAACCGGATCTAGTGGGTTCTACCGGGCGCTGGATGTGATGCACGAGCACGCCGATGCCATCTTTGCGTCCGCCCGGGAGCCGCAGGTGACGGTGGGCATTGTGACCACGCAGGACCGTCGCCTCGTGAAGGTGCGCACCGTAGCGGGCAACGGGAGGCTGCGGTGCTCAACCAGCACGACTCCGTGCCATTGGGTCGGCAGATGAGCGAATATCCCGTGTTCTCCAAGCCGTTGTGGGATGTCGCGCTACGCGCGTGGGGTTAAGGGTGCCCCTGGGCATCGGTTCGCGATAGAGTGTGAGCGTAGGGAGTTTTCGAATGGGCCAGGTCAAAGCCACCGCGCAGATACTTACGGGCAAGACCCTTAAGGTCGCCAAGACGCCGGTGCCGCCGTCTCCGCTGAAGGACTCGTTGAAAGACGACCTCATCAAGCAGCCCAAGCTGAAGGCGTCGCCCGGTGACGAGACTGAGTCCCAGGCGGCCGTCACGAAATCGACGCGCGGACACATGAAATCGTTCATCGACGATGCCAAAGAGGCAGTACTCAAAAAGGGTGGGACGGACAAAGCGACCTACGATGCCTTCGCCGATACCGTGAGCGATGCGCTCGACCCGACCTCGGCGGCAGCTGCGACCAAAGAGTTGATGATGGAGGTCAATGCCGCAGACAAGCGCGTGGCGCGGAGCTTCGCCGACACGGTGGATGGGCACGGCGGCGCCGCTTGGATGTCGCCGAAGTCGCTCGGTACCGAGGAAGAGGAGGAAGAAGAGGAGAAGGATGACAAGTCGCTGAAGACGCCAGTCGTCGCCCCTACGGTCGAGAAAGACTGACCCTCGAAGACTCTGGACCTCGAGGCACAGCGAGGCTCACCGACACAACAGCGGCTGCCGGTGAACCCGCGACCTGGACTACAGGTAGGGGGCTACAAAGGCGCGAAGCTGTGCACCCATGCGGGCTCCTGGCTGGGAGATTTGAAGGGCGCCACCCTTGTACACAGCCATGGTCGGTATGGCCTGAACGTTGAGAGCGCCTGCTGTTCGTTTGTGCGTGTCGGTGTTGACCTTCGCAATGATGAGCTTGCCGGCTTGTGCCTTGCCTAGAGACTCCAAATGTGGCGCCACAGCGCGACATGGACCGCACCACGGTGCCCAGAAGTCGACGAGCACCGGAACCGGAGAAGACCGAACCAATCGCTCCAGCGCATCATCTGACAGGTCTACTGGGTGGGCTGCGAGGTCGATCGCAGCCCTACATTTTCCACAGGTTGGCTGACTAGACAACCGGTCTTGACGAACCCGATTTAGTCCTCCACATGACGCACATCGAAACACCAACGGGTCTGTCATGATGACCTCCATGGTCAGACAGTACGCGCCGCAACTGGGTTGTCATCCCTGTTCGTCGTTCACCACGACCTTACGAGAGCGCTACAAAAGCGACAAGCGGATAGAGCGTATGCATGTGTATCGATTGTTTCGCACGCGCCTATGATCCGCTCATGTCCGGCTTCGAGGCGTTGGGACTGCGACGCTGGCGGTCCGAGCTGCTGGGACCGCTCACCGGTGACGTGCTTGAACTCGGTGCTGGCACCGGCGCGAACGTGCCGCACTACGGCAACGGAGTGACTCGTCTGGTCCTGGTTGAGCCTGGAGAGGGTATGCGCGTCGCACTTCAGCCTAGAGCAGATGCGCGAGGTGCAGAGGTCGTTGCCGGCTTTGCCGAAGCACTACCCTTCGACAATGACTGCATGGATGCGGTGGTCTTCGGCCTAGTCCTGTGTAGCGTTCGCGACCCGATGGCAGCGCTGGCGGAAGCCAAGCGCGTTCTAAGGCCCAGTGGACAGCTCATTTTTATGGAACACGTGAAGGGACGTGGTCCTCTCGGCTGGTTGCACCGCGCCTTTTCGCCTGCGTGGGCGAAGGTCGCGGGCGGGTGTCGGCTGGACCGGGACACGACGAAGACCATACAGGCAGCCGGCTTTGTGCTGGAGGACGTGAAGCGCACGTGGTTTCCGGGCGCGCCGTTGTTGGTGCCTGCGGTTCGAGGCACGGCACGCATTCCGTAGGGTCACGCCGCAGGCCAACCGACCGACACCGGCGTCGGCTTAAAGGGCGTTGGGGGCGTGCGCGTACCGCGATGAGGAACAGCAGAACGACTCTACCAATGCGGCTCGGCGGTACAGGGCTGTGCGAGCACCCTTGGTTGAGGCTGGTGTTAGCGGTATCCGAGCCCGCGTCCGTGTCCGACCCTGGATCTGCATCGGGTCCTGCATCCGGGTCCGACCCGGTGTCTGTTCCACCCTCGGTGTCCGTGCCTGCGTCCGGGTCAGGGCCTTCGACCCCGCGAATGAGGTGTGGGATGGCGCGCTCAGATGGGACATAAACAATACCCCAAACGACACAATAAACGCTGCTGCCACCGTCGAGCGTGATCTGCTGCGTCGCACTCCAGCGGGTCCGTTCGCCCTCGGCGTAGGCGTGTGTGGCGAGCTTGCTCACGAACAGCAGAGCGGTTCGGTGGGCATCGTCTTCAAAGTCCATCAGACCCAAGAAGGTGTGTGGAACCCAGGATTTGCGGGTTTTATCGCAGTCTACGGTGAGGGAGACGATTTGATTATTGGGGTGGCTCGGGACCGTCAGCGCGCTGGAGTCCGCAGGATAGATATTCGCGCCGCCAGCGTCTTCCAACCATAGCGAGAGCTGCTGGTCGGTGTACTCGGTGGTTGTGCCGTACCCAACATGGCTGTAGCTCGGGGTCCGGAGCCCACAGGCCGGCGTCGTTGGGATGATGGTTGCGGCGAAAAGGCACCGTTGATGGTTGCGAACGGGTCTGTCACGGCGTGTGTAGCCCACCCGCTTGCCGTGGAGCGGCGGTCTAGTGAGTGGCCAATGGGGTCGATGACGGATTCAAGGGAGGCGATGTTTCGGTCCACCTCCACGACAAAGTCGGGTTGTCCATCAGCGATGACCTGGCGCCACAGGGTTCTCCGAGAAATTTCACCTCCTTTTGGGCCAGATTCTAGGGTCGTCCGTTCGTCACTTAGTCGACCCACTTGAGTGCACTCATTGGCTACCTAGCGCGCGTTATGCCGTCTTGAACACCCCACTCTCAACTGTCTGGAGTCTCACATGTCCCTGGAATCCGCTCTTGAATCCTATGGCATCTCGGGTCCGGAGATTATTCGCAATCCGAGCCCGGCAAATCTGTACGAACTCGCGCTTCGGACCGAACCTGGCACGCGTCTGACGCGTCGCGGCGCTCTTGTTGCCTTGTCCGGTGAAAAGACAGGTCGTTCGCCAACGGACAAGCGCATTGTCGATGAGCCGGACAGCACCGAGGATGTGTGGTGGGGGCCGGTCAACGTGAAGCTCGAACCGCACAGTTTTGTGATCAACCGCGAGCGCGCTGCCGACTGGCTCGCCACCCGCGAGCGGCTCTTCGTGATTGACGCGTATGCAGGGTGGGACCCCAAGTACCAGATCAAGGTCCGAGTCGTGTGTGCCCGCGCTTACCACGCCCTGTTCATGCACAACATGCTCATCCGCCCCACCGCTGAGCAGCTCGAGGACTTTGGCGAGCCGGACTACGTCATCCTGAATGCCGGACAGTTTCCCGCGAATCGGCACACCGCAGGTATGAGCAGCAAGACGAGCGTTGACCTGTCGCTGGCGAACAGGGAGCTTGTCATCCTTGGCACTCAGTACGCCGGAGAGATGAAGAAAGGCATCTTCACCGTCATGCACTACCTCATGCCCAAGATTGGCGTGCTGTCCATGCATTGCTCGGCCACAACCTCAGACTCGGGCGACACCAGCGTCTTGTTTGGCCTGTCTGGTACGGGTAAGACCACCCTGTCAGCCGACCCGAAGCGCACCTTGATCGGAGACGATGAGCACTGTTGGTCGGACGACGGCGTGTTCAACATCGAGGGTGGCTGCTACGCAAAGATGATCGATCTGGCGCCAGAGTCCGAGCCCGACATCTTCCAGTGCCTGCGATTTGGTGCGGTGCTGGAGAACGTGGTGCTCAACCAAGACCGAACCGTCGACTACCACGACACCTCAATCACTCAGAACACACGTGGAAGCTATCCAATTGAGTACATGGAGCAGGCCCGCACCCCGTGTGTTGGCGGTCATCCCAACAACGTTATCTTCCTCACATGCGATGCCTTCGGTGTTCTGCCGCCGGTGTCCAAGCTCACACCCGAGCAAGCGATGTACCACTTTATCAGCGGCTACACGGCCAAGGTTGCCGGTACAGAGATGGGTATTACGGACCCTGTCGCTACGTTCTCACCGTGCTTTGGCGGCCCATTTCTGGTCTGGCATCCGGCGAAATACGCCGAGCTTCTCGCCGAGAAGACCCGCACCCACGGCGCCAATGTCTGGCTCGTCAACACCGGCTGGTCTGGCGGGCCGCACGGTGTCGGGGACCGTATGAAGCTGTCCATCACCCGAGCCATTATCGATGCGATTCACGACGGCACGCTCGCCCAGGCGCACTTCTCGCATGAGCCCTTCTTTGGATTGGCGATTCCGCACGCCGTCAACAGTGTTCCGAGCCACGTGCTGGACCCGAAGAAGACCTGGTCGGACCCTGCTGCTTACGACGCGAAGGCGGAGAAGCTGGCCGGCCTGTTCATCGACAATTTCCGCACCTACGAGTCGGGGGCATCCGAAGCGGTCGTTCAAGCTGGACCGCGCCAAGACGGATGATGCTGCCCATATGGGGACCGCGACACGGGTCGACATTAGCGACTATAGCAACCCGTTCGCCAAAGACATCGAGGGGTCCAACATCGTTTTCCGACCGCTCGACGACACGGCCATCGATCAGTTCATCGGTATGGAATGAGCAGACCACTGCTACCGCTTAGCGCAATGGATACCGCTTGGTGGCACATGGACCGGGCCGACAACCCGCTTGTGATCAACGCCCTTCTCATTCTCGAGGAGGGCGCGGATGTCCCCGCGGTGATTGAGCGGTTCGTCGAACGTGTGGTGCGTGTGTACCGGCGGTTCCGCCAGGTCGTGTTCAAACCGTCGGCGGTGGTCAGCGTACCGGTGTGGAAGGATGTGGAGGTTGTTCTCACCGATCACATCCAACACGCGCATATTGACGAGCCAGGTCAGCTGGAGGACCTGTGGGCGACGGTGGGGTCGTTGTTGGGGGTCCCGCTAGATCGGGATCAGCCGCTGTGGTCGCTGACGGACATTCGAGGCCTTGGCTCGCAGCAGCGAGTGTTGCTGTTTCGCACCCATCACGTCATCGGAGACGGCATGGCCATGGCCAAGCTGTTGCTGTCGGTGTGCGACGAGAAGGACGTCTCTCTTCCACGCCCACGGGGTCGCTCGCATCGACCCAACGGAGCCTGGGTGACGCGAATGGCAGCGCATCTCGACGCGGGCGTCGACATGGTGCGGGCGACGGCGGAGCTGCTGGCCATGAACCCCGAGTCGTCCTCTCCACTCGTAGGTCCATTGAACGGAATGAAGCACATCGCGTGGTCTGAACCGGTCCCGCTTAGTTGCATTCAGACCGTGCGTGACGGGCTTGGCGGCTCCGTCAATGACGTGCTCGTCGCTGCGGTAGCCGGCGCGCTTCACACGACCCTCGACGACCCACAGCTGGTCGATCTGCGCGCCCTCGTACCGGTGTATCTGCATCCGCTGGACGCGCCGATTCCAGATGACCTCGGCAACCACTTCGCCCCTATCTTCCTGCGCCTGCCGTCCAGCACGCCCGACGCTGTGGGGCGGCTGGAACAGGTGCGACGGCGAACCAACATCTTGAAAGGAGGCCAGATGCCTCTTGTCACAGCCGCCGGTGTGCACGTGATCGGCCATGCGCCACAGTTCGTTGAGGACGTCGCCGTCGACCACTTCGCGTCACGCGCATCGCTGGTGCTGACAAATATGCCCGGTCCTCGCAGAGCCGTTCACGTGGCGGGCGCGCGCATCGACGACATCGTGTTCTTTGTGCCCCAACCGGCCTCCATCGGTGTTGGGCTGTCCCTGTTTTCTTACAACGAGAATGTTCGGCTGGGAGTGTCAGCGGATATTGCCCGCGATGTGTCTCCAATCCGGCTGGTACAGGCGTTCGCCACGGAGCTGAAGGTGCTGGAAGCGGCGGCAAAACAGGTCCGCACCGTTTAGTGACCCCCACTATTGGCACAGAGGCCAAGTCAGAGCGGGGTACGCGCGAACCGAAGAATGTGTCTCCTCCGTAGTTGAGTGGGTATTTACAGGGGGGAGTATCGGTCTTGAACTCGAACCCGACGCTTTGGCGTGCCCAGTTCGGCCGCGACCTTGCCAGTAGTAACCAGTTACAACATCGTCAGTTGGCGGACGCCCTGAACGCACCCTAGCGCCGGTTTCTTCCATCAATCCCATGGCTCACCCCTGTAACTAGCCCGAGCACGGCGTTATTTGAGATGTCTGCCGTATGTTCTGCGCGGATGGTGGCCCTTACGGTAGGCTATGGCAGATTACGGGGAGGATGTGCATGCGGTGGCTTCTATTGGGTGTGGTGTGGGTCTGGTCGAGCTCTGCGATGGCGGTCCCCGTCACTCTCGCGCATCAGGGTCGCCTACTCGATCCGGCAGGAAGCCCCATCACGGGTGCAGTGACGGTTGGCGTTGGCATCTATGATGCGGAGTCCAGCGGCTCGGCTGTGTGGTCCGAGAGCTATGAAGTCGTTGCAAATGATGGCTACTACTCGGTCTCCCTGGGCGAAGCGGGCACGCTCGATGCCGCCAGCCTTGCCGGTGAACGCTGGATTCAGATCAGCGCAGATGGCAGTCCTCTCGGCACTCGCCAAGCACTCCATGCCGTTCCGCACGCGGCGTATGCGGACGATGCTGCTAGCATGGGAGGGGGGGCGATTCGCCCGACAGATTCGGGGGGCCTTCGCGTTGGAAACACGGTGATGAGCGCGTTCGCGGCATCTGTGCCCGGTGACTTCAACGGCACCAGCTATGCGGACGGTCCGCTCCAGATGAAGACGGCGCTGACGTGCGGTAATGGGCAGGGACAGAGCTACATGTGGCACTTGGAGTTCGTCGGCCACGACTTCTACGGGAACTCGCCGTTCCGGGTGGTCTCGGTCGGGTACAGCCAGTCCAGCTATCCCAGCGAGATTCAGAACCTCGGCACCGTGGTCGACTACGGTCAGGTGACCATCACGCCGTACTGCTCAACAGACGACTTCCTCAGCTTTGAGATGGGACTCTCACGCACGGGGAGATGGCATGCCAGCGATCTGCTCGTAAACGTCCTGCATGGGCGCTCCGGCTATCAGCGCAATGCCGCGGATGGCTTCTCTGTGACAGACACCGCAGAAGGGCCCCGCTTCTAGGACCGGCCCTGGGTGCCTCGCGGTGGTCGTCCAGGTTCGGTCACCTATTATTGGGGCTCACAGCCCCCGTGTTGCCCACCACAGCTGCGGCTGAAACATCAGTCCGGTGTGGGCGCTGACCACCCGCCCATCGGCGTCTAAGAACACCGTTGTTGGGTAGGTGTCAACGCCGTACTCGGTGAATACGGCTCGGTCTCCGATCAGAATCGGGTAGGTCATTCCAGCATTATCGATGAAGTGTTGGACCTTTGGTACCGGTCCGTCCGCGACGATACCGATGACATGCAGCTCGGGGTGATTCGCCGCGAACCGGTTGAACGACGGCATCTCTACCTTGCACGGCCCGCACCATGTGGCCCAGAAGTTCAGGACCACGGGCTTGCCGCGTAGCTGCTCGAGAGTCACTATTTCCCCGTCGAGACCACGCAGCGTAAAGCCAGGTGCGATGTCGGGCAGGGAAGGCGCGCGTAGCCGACCGACCACCATCATCAACACCAAGACGGCGCCGAGCGGCAGCACCCAGTTCCGAAGTATTCGCCGCCACAGCGGTGGCTTTTTTTTGGGCTGCGAGGTCTCTTTCGTCAAGCAGTACTCCACAGCTGTACCCTACTGCTCGCTTCCATCATGCATCCACCGAGCGTGCTGCGGTGCCTTCTTGGTCTCGGCCCACTCGTTGAGCATGTCCCACTTCACCGTGTCGAGCTTCGCCTCAAGGTCGAGGCGATTCGTTGAGCAGGCCAGCTCAATGCGGTGTCCGTTTGGGTCGAAGAAGTAGATCGACTGGAACAACGTGTGGTGAGTTGGGCCTAGAACATCGATGCCTGAAGACTCCAAGCGGCCTTTCGCCTCCAGCAGCGCATCCAACGATTCGACCTTCAGAGCCAGATGTTGAACCCACTCTGGCGTGTTCCGGTCGCGGTCCATGCGCTCGCGCGTGGGCAGCTCGAAGAAGGCGAGGATGTTGCCGCCGCCAGCGTCCAAGAACACGTGCATGTAGGGGTCGTCTGCACCGGTAGACGGCACCTGGTCTTCGGCGATGGCCAAGACAAAGTCCATGTTCAGGTGTTTGCCGTACCACTGGACCGTCTCTTTGGCATCGTGGCAGCGGTAGGCGACGTGGTGAACACCTTGAGTTTGCATGGGACCTCCGTGAGTGGGCTTATCGCGGCGTACACAGGTGGGCGTGGAGCGGACTTGTTCAACATGATTCGCTGATGGGTGAGAGGTGGGGTAGACGGTCCACAATAGTTGCTTGGTGATGTGACGTCAGCGATGTGGATGATGCCCTGGTTTTGTTCGAGAACGGGACCTCGGGCGGTTCGTACTACGTAGACTCGGATGATGACGGTTTCTTGGATAGGACGCCAACAGAGGCTATTTATCTGTATCGGGCAGGAGAGGCGGAGGCGCTCTTCTCTACCGCGCACCCTGACTGCGATGACCACTCGGCGATACGGCACCCGGAGGTGCCTGAGATGTGCAACAGCATGGACGACAACTGCCATGAGGTGATCGACGAAGGCGGCAGTGGAGATGGTCGACCCGATGGCTCTGTCGAGGTCTTCTACGACGATGATGAAGACGGATACGGTGTTCCAGCCGATGAGCCGCTAGTCATGTGGGGTGGCACCATCGCGCTACTTCGTTTCGGTGGACCTGATTCGGACGACCCACGGCGGCGACTGCGACGACGACGACGACCCGCGCAGGGCCTGTTCAAGAGCACCTGATGTGGACCACAATGACCGCCCCGCGCATCCGCTCGTGACCTGCGGAGATGCTGTGTTTGAGGCTCGTTGTCAGGCGGAGACCGGAGATTGGATTGTCTTGATGGGCCGTCTGTCAGACCTGTACTCGGGCGGCCTTCGAATCCACACTACGGCCTGGCCCATCGACGCTCAGCACGACGGCGGGTCAGATGCCCTACAAAGAGGCATCCTCGGTCTCACCCAAGAGCAGCTGCTGGACACCGATGACGACGGCGTAGCCGATGCGTGTGACAGTCTGGGTTCCGAGTGAATGGTCGTCGGCTCGGGCTCCGCATACCCATCGCCTAGGGATGTGCCGGACGTGGACGTGGTCATCGACACCGACTCTAGTCGACGATGACCCCACCAGCTGCAGCGCCGCCCCTGTCTGGCCAGTGTGGTCGGTCGCTGGGTTCGCTCTGGTGTCACTCGGCGTACGCAGACGCCGGTAAGTCAGGCGTTTGTCGACTGGGCCTGCAACACCTCCGGCAATCCCCACTCCGGGCCCAACTCCCGTTGGCATGTCTCCACGGTCCACTGCCACACGGCATCGGCGTAGTCGGGTGTGAAGCTCAACGGAGACCCGCGCTCTCCAACGTACAGCTGGCCGGTGGTTCCACGAGGGGAGGTACACACAAAGCATCCGCTGCGAGACGTCTTCGACAACACGGGCTGTAGACCCTTGAACGGCCAACGGAGGAACCACGGGAGGTGGCGACCCAAGCCTGAGCGGACCCATCCGGGGTGAAAGGCGTTGACGTCGATGTGGGCAGAAGAGAGCTTGTCTGACAACAGCTGGGTCATGACGGTCTTGGAATGCACGGCGGCCATGGCGGCGCGCGCTGCATTGTACGTTCGTTCAAGATTGAGGTCGTCCCAGTTCAATCTCTGGGTCCGCACGCCGCGCGACGCACCCGATACATTGACGATGCGTCCATGGGGCGCGCGCTGAAGGGCTGGCACCAACGCTGTGCTGAGAACGAACGGGCCAATGTGGCCGATAGCCAGAGTCTTCTCAAGTCCTGTAGCGGTCTGCTGACGCGTAGGGAGCAGCACGCCAGCGACATTCGCCAAGACGTCGAGGTGCGACACGGTCTGGCAGAGATGGGTCGCGAATGCCCGCACCGCCGGCAAATCAGACAGGTCAAGCCGCACGAATTCAGTCCGCACGCCGCGCGCATTCATGTCCGTCGCTAGCGTGGTTCCGCGCGCATGATTCGACCCGATAAAGTACACGAAGAACCCCTGGTCGAGCAGGTACTTGACCATCGAGAGCCCTACGCCTGACGTGCCACCGGTGACGAGGGCGATGGGGGTTTTAGACAGCGGAGTTTTAGACATGAGGGTGTCCTTTGGGTGGCATCAATCGGAGGTGCGGGTATGTCGCACGTTGTACCTTGCCTCACCGCGCAATGAGCCATTGCACCTCGGAGTCCCCATGTCTGACCTCGCCCCCCTTGAAGCCAAGCTTGGCTACACGTTCAAAAACCCCAAGCTTGCCCACCGGGCTCTCACCCATAAGTCTTGGGTGGAAGAAGGCGGCGAAGGTCCTCATCAGGAGCGTCTAGAGTTCCTAGGAGACGCATTTCTCGGGTACGTCATCGCTCAACACCTGTTCGATATCTGCGCGGAAGATGCCGCGGACCCACTGACGCCGAAGCGAGCCGCGCAAGTCGAAGGTGCCAACCTCAAGCGGGTAGCGGAGTCACTGGGCCTCGAGGCGCTGCTTCGGGTCGGTGTTGAAGCGGGAAAGGACCTGGGCCTCAACAATAGAGCGATGGAAGACACGCTAGAAGCCCTTTTCGGCGCCATTATGACCGACGGAAGTGCAACCGATGCGAGAGGAGTGATTCAGCGCTTGTTGCTAAACAATCTGGACCTCTCCACCGAGTCTCGGCATTCGACCAGTGTGTACAACGAGCGCTGGTCCAAGCAATTCCGTGAGGCCCCTCCGGAGATTGAGTACCGGGTAGAAGGCCCCGAGAACTCACGTACCTACTGGGCGACCGTGAAGCTGCCGAGTGGCAAGACGGTGGAAGGAGAAGCCAGCCGTAGCAAGGGTGGCGCTCG
>JBLHSN010000038.1:0-27473 GCA_047626195.1 Myxococcota bacterium | reverse complement strand
GGTTGTTGGCAATGATGAGGGGTGCATCATCAGGGTGGGCATCGCGAATTGTGACGGCTGGCATGCGTCCTCCGTTGAGAGTGGCAGGTCCATAGCTGCTCGCAAGACCGTACGATAGGATTCGCCTCGGAGGCCACATGGGAAAACGACGCGGGAAGCCCCATGAACGTCGGTCAACGAGTCACGTCAGCAATCAGGCCAGACCCCATGAAACGCCAGAGGGCGACGGCAAATGGCGGCTCCCCTTATTCGACACGGGCGTCGGGCGGCCCGATTGGCGAACGATTGACGCCGGTGTCAGCATCCCGCACGGCACCGTCAGGGTAGCCGACCGGAATCCCAGCGGGCAGTGGCGGGTGCGAGAGCTGCCTGCTCACGCCATCCCAGCCAATATGGACAAGCAGAGGACCGGCTGGGACACGGGCTATCCGGCATACATAGACCTGAACTACACCTGTTGCGACTGCAAGCGGCCCGCCATGTTTTCAGCGAAGCACCAAAAGCGCTGGTACGAAGAGTTCGGCCAATCTACTTGGTCGGGAGCCGTACGCTGTGGCGACTGTCGGCAGCGCCATCGAAACGAACGCATCGCGAATAGTGAGCTCGGGGCAGCCCTGCGAGCCTACAAGTCCACCCGGTCGGCAACCGACGCGCTCCGCATTGCCCAGATCACGGTCACAGCGGGCCGAATGATGGGGACTAGGGCCCGACAGCGGGCACTTGGCATGGCAAACGTTGCACACAAGGCGACGCTTGAAGCCACAGTTCTCATCGAACAGCTCACCGAGTCACCACCAGACTAGACGCGGGATAGCTGGGGGTCTGGAGGCCACACCATGGCAGACCTACGCATCACCGGAACCTCGCTAAAACTCGTTCGCGCCCTGCTGCGCGTTCCAGGACTGGCCTCCATCTTGTGGCGGTCTACGTCCACTGACCTTCAGGTTCCCCAAGTGCGCAACCTTCCGCCGGACCAGCGGCTGCCGCTAGACCCAGCACCCATTCCCATCCAGGCACGGCCAAAGCCCGGCTGGGCACACAGCGATGCTCCACCGCTCGCTGCACGTCCAGGCTCTGGAGCCGCACTCCGCACTGCTTTCGCCAGCGGCCTCTCCCCGGTCACGGTGCTTGAGAATGTACTGAGCGCCCACACCTCCGCAGGGGCTCGCAGTCCGTTCATCGCTCTGGACGTAGAGCGCGCGGTCCGCTTGGCAGAAGCGTCAAAGAAGCGCTGGGAATCGGACACGACTCTGGGGCCGCTGGACGGCCTCATTGTGCCGGTCAAGGACGAGTTCCACATGTCCGGACTCCCTACCCGCGGTGGCGCTCCTTACCACGAAGAACCCGCTACTAGCGATGCCTGGGTGGTTCGAAACCTCGTTCAAGCGGGTGCCATTGTGGTCGGCAAAGCGCATGCGACCGAGTGGGGCCTGAACCCCTGCGGTGTGCTCGAACACTTCGTCGGCCCGCGCAATGTGTACAGCGACGCCCACGCGCCTGGTGGCTCGTCTACCGGGTCGGGCGTGGCAGTCGGTCTCGGCTGGTGCCCTTCAGCAGTGGGCACAGATGGCGGCGGCTCGATTCGCATCCCGGCGTCGCTCAACGGCGTGTTTGGTCTCAAGCCCACCTACATCCGCGTGGGTCGGACCGGGGATATCTGGGGCTCGAGCACTGTCGCTCACATTGGCCCTATCGGGCGGTCCACCGCGGATGTTGTGGAGCAGCTCTCCGCGACTGCTGGCGTCGACATCGACGACCCTCTGACCCGCTGGGCTCCCGACGCACACAACGCCAAGCCATGGACCACCGCTCTGACTCGCGGCATTAAGGGAGCGCGCATTGGCGTCATCCGCGGCGAACTGGACCACACCACTCCAGCCATTGCCGCACAGATCCGAGCAGCCCTCGCCGCACTCGAAGCCGACGGCGCCACCCTGGTAGACGTCGATATTCCCCTGGCCCACTTGGTCAACGGTATCGGTGCCTTGGTCATCGCCAGCGAGACAGTGGCCAATATCGGCGACTTGTATGACGCCAAGCGCAGCCAGTTCGGCGACGAGCTGGCCATCATCGTAGAGCTCATCCGACGCATCAACATCAACGACATGCAGCGTGCTCGTCGCAGCCGCGCAGCTCTGCGCAGGCAGGTCGCCGCAGCACTCGCAGACGTGGACCTGCTCGCACTACCGACCACCGGACTCACCGCAACGGCCTACGCCCAGAACGAAGACAAGATGGGCATCATGAACTCGGTGGCCACCGCAGCTATGACCCGGTTCAACTTCCTCGGAAACCTGACCGGACTTCCAGCCGGCACCGTGCCCATCGGCCTCGACAACGGGCTTCCAGTAGGCCTTCAGTTCGTAGGAGATGCGTGGGACGAAGCCTCGGTCATTGCCGCAATGGCCCACTGCGAGCGCCTCGGCCTGTGCGACCTTCCAGCTCCAGCCGGTCTGCTCAGGCTCGACGAGTGACCACGTCGCGTACGCAAGCCATCACCGACATGGCGATTGCAACCGTCTTCTTTGCTGGCATGTCCTTCTGCGTAAAGTGGGCCAAGCCGCTCCCCACCGCCGAGATTGTGTTCTTCCGCGCATTGATTGCGCTGGTTCTGTGTCTGATTCACCTGCGCCTACTTGGCATTGCGCCGCTCGGAACGCATCGAAAGCTCCTGTTCCTACGCGGGTTCTTCGGTTCCTGTGCGCTCATCTCTTTCTTCTGGTCCATTGGACACCTACCCTTGGCCACAGCGAGCGTGCTGCAGAGCCTGTCACCCATCTTCACCGCTATCCTCGGCGTTGCTCTGCTCGGCGAGCGCTTCCGTAAGGCACAGCTGGCCCTTTTCTGCGTGGCCATCGCTGGCGTGGTGGTCATGCAAGGAACCGGCTCAGGTGGAGCAGCCGGAGACATCACCGTAGCGGTCGCGGGCGCCGCACTCTCCGCCTGCGCCTACACCGTGATTGCCAAGATTGGAAAGCGCGAGCACCCATTGGTGATTGTGCTGTGGTTTCCCCTGGTCACCGTCCCGCTCATCAGTCCGATTTTGTACTCGGTCTGGGTCTGGCCCACACCGCAGCAGTGGGCAGCGCTGTTTGGCATCGGTATCTGTGTCCAGATTGCCCAGGTCTTCATGACTCGCTCCTTCCAGACAGGCCCTACCAGCGTGGTGTCGCTGGTGACTTACTTGGGCCTGGTCTGGGCCGGTCTTGGTGGCGCGCTGCTGTTCGATGAACCGGTCACCTTCGGCCTTCTCGTCGGTGCCGTGTTGATTGTCATTGCGGTGATTGGGACCTCAAGACTGCGCGGGGTGGCTCCCGCCGCTGTAAAGAGCGATTCATGACGGGCGGGCCGGAGCCAAGCTCCTAAAAGACGACATTCACTTCGGGAGTCCCATGCTCATCTTGCTGACCCTCATGGCCTGTTCGGGCGATGACGCCATCACCGGCGAGACCGACAACGCCAATGGTGACTTCGGCCTCGTTGCGTTGGTGCCGGCAAACGATGCCCTAGACGTCCCGCTAGACACCGCCATTGTGGCCCAGTTCGACAAGGAACTCCGCTTGGGCGACATTGGCGTAATCGGCCGCAGGAGCGTCTCTGGAATCGATGGAGACACGCTGACTGCCGAGCTCGCAGACCCGCTGGACCTGCTGACCACCTACACGGTGCAGACGCTCGGTATCACCAGTGTCGATGGCGACGCCTTTGGCGATATCCAGACCACGTTCACCTCCCGCGATGGGGTCTGGCAGTCTGCGGACGCCGTCACTGGGCAGGCCGACCTCATCAGCCACGACAGTGCCGTCTTCGCCGACAGCACACTCCTGCTCACCGCTCATGCAGACCGTACTGAAGTGCGTAGGTTCGCCGGTGGGATTGTAAGTCAACCTGTGACCCTAGACGACGGCAGCGCACCCGATGACACTTGGCTCGTTGCGAACCACCACGAAGCCACTGCTGTGTGGACCCAAGACGGCGCTATTCGCGTATCTTCCGGCACAGCCGAGGGCACCTGGTCGGCCGCGCTTCCACTCACCGACTCACCCGTCACCCCGCAGACGCCAACCGGCTTGGCGCTCACCGACAGCGGCACCGTCGCCGTCGCCTGGCGGTCGAGCAATGCCCGCCCCCAAATCGCCACACGAGTGGATGGCGAGTGGTCGGTCCCCTTTGACATCGGCTGTCGCTCCCAGAGCGAGTGCAGCGACGTGCACCTGTACGCAGACCACACCGGCGACATCAGCGTATTCATTCGCGGACAGACGGCGGGCGAGCAGCACTTTGAGACCCGTGGATTCCGCAACGGCGAGTGGACCCCTGCCGAGGTATTCTTCGCAGTTGATGGAGATATCGGCGAGCTCGTCGTTCGCACTCAGACCGATGAGACGCTGGCAATCTGGACGGTCACCAACAGCGAAGATGCCGGCCTGTTCCTCAGCCGCCTGCAAGGTGACGGGAGCTGGTCCGAGGCGGCTCACGTGCGCGATACTCCAACGATCAGCGCCTTGGACCTTGCGCCATTGCCGGATGGCAGCTGGACGACCACATGGGTTGAAGTAGACGCGAGTGGAAGCGTCGACCGCTACAGCTTGTGGGTGTCGGGAGTTGAGTTGACCGATCTGACCGACCCGTTCCAGCTCATCGAAACCACACCCCGGGTCCAAGCGGTAGACCTTGCCGCAGACGCCGGCGGAAACCTCCACTTGACGTGGACCGAGCTGGCCGAGCCATCGCGCATCGCCACGCGTCGCTTCAACCACCGAACCGGATGGGAAGACGAGCTGGAGCTGGCGGCGGGTGCAAGCACTGTGGAGGTACTCGTGCTCCCGAGAAACACGAGTCGTGCCGTCTTTGTACAAGATGGTGAGCTGACGACGGTGAGCTTCGAGTAGCCGCCGTCAGCCAGATTCGACGTCCTACAGGACTTCTTCGGCTTCCAAGACGAACGGAGAGTCGTTCCAGCCTGCATACCAATCTGAGGATTCGCCACCCACATGGTTCACCCGAACCGTGAGGGTGTGCTCGCCAGCCGCAATCGGCCCTGACCGAGTCACCGAGCAGTAGCCGGTGATGGTCGCCGGGATATGGTTGTTGTTTCGCACACCGCCACTTCCGCCATACGCATGGTTCCACCAACGTATTGGTGCAGGCTCCACACACGGCTCACCATCGATATACGCTTCCCAGTATCCGTAGCAGTAGCCCACGCAGCGCCGTACATCCTGCCAGCTGACCCGCAGCTCGCTGTCATCTGATGCCTTGGTGAACGTCAGCTCTCGCCCCGTGAGGAAACCGTCATCGCGTCCGTCATTGCCACGCCCAACCACACGATGAACCGTGCGTGGCGTCGCCGCATTCATGCTGACTTCGTCGCCGAGCGCAGACAGGTCCGCATGAAGGTCATCGAGGCCCACAAGCGTGTCCAGCAGTTCATTCTCGACCAAGTCAATGCGGTCGGTGTTGTCAGACGCGGCGCCGCTGACACCGGAGACGGTCCCATCCAAGCTCGACAGCTCCTCGAGCAAGAACTCTTGGTCGCTCCGAAGTGTGCCGATAGCCTCCTGCACATCTCGAACCTCGGACCGCAGCTCGGAGGTTACCGACAACGCCAGCGAGGCATCGGCCGACACGCTCGACAGCTCACCGCCGAGTACCGACAGCTCGCCTTGAACGCTGGAGCTTTGCTCTTGGAGTACCGATAGACCGCTTTCGAAGAGGGAGTTCTGCTCTTGGAGTTCAGACACCTGACCGTCTAGAGAGTCCAGTTCTGACCCAAGCCTGCTCGTCGACCGGTCCAGCTCTTCGAGTCCGGAATCGACCTCGTCGGCGCGGGTCTCCACCGCTGCGAGTGCGTCTCCTTGCTCCAAGAGAGAGTCTTGAACCGACTCTACTCGGCTGTCTACCTCGGCCAACGCCTCTTGGACCTGCGAGACGTCTTCCCCCACAGATGCAAGCTCGGACGCCATGTCCCCGACCGTGTCTTCGAGGTCTTCCACCCTAGTCGTGGTCTCGTCGAGATCTTCTCGAAGCAACCCCTGCCCGGTTGACAACTCGCCAACAGAGCCATCCAGCGTGGCCAGCTGCGTATCCAATCCGCTGACCGCGCTCTGGGTCTGGCCAAGGTTCGCTGCGAGCGAGGTGGTAGTCCCTTCCAACGCAGACCGTGCGTCTGACTCAGCCTGAAGTGCCGCACTCAGCTCCTGACGTGCGATTCCGGCCAAGCCCAAGGCACCGTCGACTTCAACAATCGACTGGGTGTTCGCGTCGACGCCCGCCAGGGCTGCTTGAACATCCACCTGTGCACCGTAGCCCTGCTCCACCACCCACAGCTCCGTTGCCAGGCCGGCTGATTCCAAGGCGTCTAGGCGGTCCACATTCGTGCTCACCTCATCGAGAAGCTGCGGCAGGTCGAGCCCAACTTGGGCATCTACTTCGGCATCCAGCGCATCTACATCCACCGCCAGAGCAGCGATGTCCGAGTCCGAGGTCTGCTGAGCCACTTGGGTCTCGGCGAGTGCGAGCTCCATGGCTTCTAGCCGCGTAGTCAGTTCGTCGACTTCGGCCTGCAAGCCAAGGTTGTCCGACTCCAATGACGCGAGGTCCCCTCCTCTACACGCGGCGAAGGGAAGCAGAGCAAGAACGAGTAATGGGCGAATCATGGCAACTCCTGGGGCAGCGAGTCTACACCAAGAAGTTTGCCCGTACCTCCATAGTTAGCGAGGTCCGTCAGCCCAATCGAGCGCCTACCCTACAGCGTGAAGGGAAGTGCCTTCACCAGCATACCCGGCACGCGAATCGAGTCGGTACTACGTGAGCCGTAGGTCGATGCGCTGGGCAAGAAGGCGATCTCCGCACCAATCGCTTCGAGATCTTCGCCAAACAGCTTGAGCAGCGACGCATCAAAGCGCATGACGCTCAGCGGCGCCACAATCTTGCCGTCCTCGACCCAGAAGGTCGCAAATCGAGTCATTCCGGTGACCCGAGCCGAGTTGCGGTCGCTGTAGTTGAGGTACCACAGGTTGCTGACCCAAATGCCAGTGCCAAGGGCAGTAAGCGCCTCTTCTGTTGCCAATTCCCCCGGCGCCATCACGAGCGACGACGGTGACTCGCCTGCGGAAGCGCCATTCGCGTCTACCCCATACTCGGCCGAAGACCGAGGACTCACAAGCTTTCCAGCCAGCTTGCCATCTGCGACGAGGACCACGTGGTCGGGCTTGACGAAGCCAGCCGACTGAAACGCCGGTCCCAGTCCACCTGCGGTGTCTTCGGTCAGTCGAACGCGAGGGTCCATGGAGGCTTCGCCGCTCGCAACCCGCTGCAGACAGCTCGCTCCCATCTGATGGGCGCGCTCACTGAAGCCGTCCATGCTCATCAGCTCGAGAAGTTCAGCGACGGCCGCCGGAGCAAGCCACGCGCGGTAGCTACCCGGCTCAACAGTACGAGAAGGCTTGTCCAAGGCCACAAGCTGCTGCTTGGCCACCGACACACTGCTCGCCAGCTCGGCACGGTCCCAAGAGGTTCCACCAATGCTGCTCTTGACCGCTTTATCGGCGCTGTGAACCAACGAATAGTCGAGCAACAAACTGCCGGAATCAAACCAGTTTCGCTGGCCATGGTGGTTGGCGAACGCACGCCACAACGTACCGCCAGCGTAAATCCCTACCAGATCTGTGCCCTTGCCCTCTTCACACACCGCTTGCACCACCGCCTGTGCGCTGGGAATGTCGGTGGGCGTACTCTGAACAGTGGGATGGACCTCCTCAGACAGCAGCAAATGCGGGTCTTCGGGGACCTGTGGCAGCAGGGCCAGCACGGTGGCAATGCTGTCGCTCAGGCGTGCTTTGTCGGTCTCGGCGTTGCCCGAGAGAGTGAGCTGCGCGGTGGTGTGGCGCTTGCCATCAATGAGACGCAAGTCGGCATCACCTTGCTGAACGGTGCCGGGTTGGCGAACCTTGGCATGATTGAAGCGAACAAAGTCGCTCTGTTCACCCGAGGCGTTGAGGGTGAAGCCAATGCCGACCGGCAGGGCGTTAGCGACATGGTCGACGAGAACACCGAAGGACTGCGGGTTCATGCCTCACCTCCAAACACCGAGATATTTGAGAAGTGGCAAGCCGGACTCGCATGCCCCACGCCAATGACCTGATTGGGCTCACCCTTTCCACAGTACGGCGTGCCGAGGATTTCGTAGGTGCTGCGGTCGCCAACCGTTGCCAAGCTGCGCCAGAAACTGGCACTGATGCCGCGGTAGTTCGGGTTCTTCACCACACCCTTCAGCTCACCGTCGACAATCTCGCGGCCGTATTCGCAGCCGAACTGGAACTTGTTGCGCGAATCATCAATGGACCACGACAGGTTCGTCTGCATGTAGATGCCTCGCTCGACGCCACCAATAAGCTTATCCAGTGAGGTGTCACCGGGCTCCACGTTCAAGTTGGCCATCCGGTCGATGGGGGGGCGATTCCAGCTCGATGCGCGGCTGTTCGCTACCCCATTGATACCGGCGCGGGCCTGGGAAATGGCACCACCGAGCGGGCGCTTGAGCAGACCGTTTTCGATGAGTAGGACGCGTTCGCCCTTCGTGCCGTCGTCGTCCCATCCGTAGCCGGCAAACTCACCGGGTTCATCCGGTGCGAAGCTGACATTGAGGACGTCGGAGCCGTATTGGTAGGTACCAAACATGTCCATGGTCACAAAGCTGGTGCCAGCGTAATTTCGCTCGTCTCCCAGAATGCGGTCGAGTTCAATCGGATGGCCGATGGACTCGTGGATCTGCAGCATCATCTGGTCTGGAGCCAGGACAATGTCCATGGTTCCGGTCGGACAGTCTGGAGCGTCTAGCAGCTCAATGGCTTCGTCGCGCACGCGGGTCGCAGTGGCTTCCAATGCAAAGGCGTCTAGGATTTCGGCTCCGCCCTGCCGACTCGCACCGCGCAGGCCTCCCAGGGTACGGCGCTGACTGTGGCCATCCTTGAGCGTGAAGACCTCGATTTCCGGAGTCATGGCCACGGACGACTGACGTACTTCGCCGCCGGCAGAAGTCAGGTACAAGGTCTCGGTAATGGAGGACAGAACACTGGCTTCGCGCATGGCGATGTGCTCACGCCCCCCCGCGGCGGCACACGCCCGCTTGAGGCGGTCCAAGCGGTCGGACAGCGCAAGGGCATCCCAAGAGGTGGTCATGGGTCCACGCCACTCACCCTTCGGTGCAGGCATGTTCAACGTACGGGTATCAATGACGGAGATAGCGCCGACCGCCTTGGCCCACTGACGTGCACGCTCAATGGCCGCGCGCAGGCCTGATGGCGAGAGGTCTGCCGTTGCGGCGTAGCCCAGCCCCCCAGACTCGTGGACCGTCACCATGACCCCGACATCATGGGCCAGAACAGGCGCTTGAACCACGTCATCGCGTACGGTGAGCAGCGTCTCGCGCTTGTCCATCCAGCGTAACGACACATGGTCCGGTCCCGCGGGCAGTGCCTCGCGAAAGGTTTGAATGAGAGCGTCAGACATTAGGACCTCCGAAGTCCGCGCTCTTAGCCCAACCGCACACAGATGGCATACACTGGCGCCATGCTACTTCTGCTCGCTTCACTGACCTTCGCGCAAGACGTCCCACCGCTGATCGACGCGCTTCCCCCACCGCCGCCAACCTGCGCGCCGAACCAAGACCCGACCGGCCCGTGGCCAACCGCGCTCTTGGATACCGAAGCCGCCGAAGCGTTGAACGCGCATCTGTTCCCGGCGGACATCGACCGAACGGCAAAAGAGCGCACAGGCGTTCGCACCGACGGCGTGGTGGTTGTTCACAATGGCACCGTCATCTATGAAGAATACGCCGAAGGGTGGGACGCCAACAAGCGCCACCTGACCTGGTCTGCGAGTAAAACGGTCATGGGTGCACTGACAGGCGTTGCCGTTCACACGGGCGTACTGTCGCCAGACGACAGCATCTGCGACCACATCACCGTCACCAATGATGCCGCCTGCGCCATCACGGTTGAAAGCCTGCTGGAGATGAGCAGCGGCTTCGACTGGCGCGAGACCTACGAAGGCGTCTCCCCCACTGCATCCAGTGTGCTCGGCATGCTGTACGGCGAGGGTCAGACAAACATGGCCGGATTCGTCACCGGCCATCCGCTCCGCGCCACGCCCGGAGAGGACTGGAACTACTCATCCGGGGATAGCAATGTGCTGTCGGCCGTCGTTGGCAGTGCATTGGCCGAGTCTAACGGCGAATTCTACCCGTGGACCGCCCTGTTCGACCGCTTAGCCATGCGTCCTACCTGGGAACGAGATGGCGCCGGCACCTTCGTAGGCTCGTCCTACTTGTGGGCCACTCCTCGGGACATGGCGCGCTTCGGAACCTTCTTGCTGCACGATGGCTGCTGGCTCGGAACTGAAATTCTTCCGCGTGACTGGGTGGCTTCCATGACCACTCTCAACACGGCCGTGACCACGGCAGCCTCCCCCGACGACGACGCGTACGGCTGGCAAACTTGGCTCAACGTGCCCACGCCAACCGCGACCGAACGCCGATGGCCCAATGCGCCGAGCAGCGCGTACGCGGCCATGGGCCACTGGGGCCAGAGCATTACCGTTCTCCCTGAACACGACATGGTTGTTGTGCGCATGGCTGACGACCGCGACCGTTCCTACGACCACGGAACCACCTTGGCCTTAGCCATCGCCCTCGTGGAGACCCCATGAACCGCGCCATTCTGATTGGATTGCTTACAGCCTTGCTTGCCGGATGCGGTGGAAACAAAGACATCCGCACCTACGACAACTCACTGTTTCAGCTCGCTTCGGGCTTTGCAGCCAAAGAGATCTGCAGCTGTGTCTTCGTCGCCGAACAAGACGAAGAGACCTGTGATGAGTGGACGCGGGTCAGCCCCAACGTGGCCGGACACCACGTGGACTACAACGCCAAGACCGTGCGCTCACGCTCGCTCGGCATGGGCAAGACAGTCGCGCGCTATGTAGATGCGCAGACCGGCTGCGTCATCGACCGCGACTAAGGTTGGCACGAACCACGGTTATTAACCTGGCCTTCTCGGCGTCGAAGATGCCGGGCAGTCCCCTCCAACCCGTTGGTACGACACCGAGTCTTGACGAGCTGAAAAGGGGATGCCGGCCGTCTCGGGTCCCTGAAGCGTGCCAAAGGCATTCGCAAAGCCAGAGCGTCCGATACAGGCCAGGGCAACCCGAACACCAGCGGTCCAATAAGCCACACTAGAATGCACCTGAACACGCCACCGACCCCGTGCAGAAGCACATCGCCCTGACCCGACCGCACCAATCGCGGTCAACCACACGGGTCCGTGGTCAACACGCCCGATGGCCTCGCTTTCCGAGGCAACGACAGTGCCCGTCTTAGTCTTGTGGGAAAACACGCAAGGGAAGCTCGCATTGCCTCGTATGTGCCAGGCCGCAGAGACCACCGTGCCGTCGTACGTGACTGGCTCCGACGGAATTATCAACCGCTTCACCCGGTGCGAATCGATCCAGCGACGCGAGCACCACTTCGAGTTCAACCTTACCCAAAGGAGCCTCCACCTCGGCACTCTACCGCGTGGGAATCCCAACGAGAAAGGTGAGGTCAACCAGAGCGGCTCGTTCCGTTCCGACGCTCCACGTCAGACCGTCTAGGCCCGTGGTAAGCTCGAGCAATTCGCTTTGACTTCGCGCGCGCAGGCAGCTGACAATGCCGTCAAATCCAACCATCAGCGGCACCAATGGTACCAAGTAGGTCGCCAACAGTGCCCCCACAGACGGTCGTACGAAGGGCATCACAGCGAGAACACCCAGTGGAATAATACAGGTCATGGCCAAGTCCCGCCATCTGCGGTTCAGCAGCTCGACAACAACAATAGGCTGGCCTGCACGGCTGGCATCGGCAAGCACAGCGCGCGCATCGTCGTCGGAAAAGTGATGCAAGGCGTTGATGACCGTACGAAGGCCTGTCAGTGAGCTGGGGACGGCTGCGGCATCGACCGCTTCGTTCACGTAGCGTGCAGTCGGACGGTCCCGCGCAACCAGCTCAGCGGCTCGGCCGCTCGGAAACCAGTCCGTGCACACCACATCGACATCGTGTCCAGCAAGAGCTGGGAGCAGCGGTCCTGTTCCACCGGATGCCAGGTCCACAATTCGCTCGGGAGCGAGCTGTGCGATGAGTCTATCGAGCAATCTGCCAAGGGCCGTAGGCACACCAGCGAGCGCCTCCAGACCTCGAAGTGCATCGGTCTCAGCCTCACGTAGAACGTCTGGTGTGTGGACCCAGTCGTTGAACTCAAAGAGGTGTGCTCGATGCTTAAGGATGACGACTCCTGTGCGGTCGGGCGCTTATCCCATCCCCTCTACCGCTGGCGCCCCCGCAACAATCCAACCGTACAGAACGCGCTAAATCGAACGGATATCGTCGCCAAACTTTGCGAGCAGCTGGCGCAGCGTGTCGTCAGAGACTGCCGGCAGTGGGCTTGGGAATACGCATGCCCACCGTAGACGAGCCTCAACAATTTGGCGAAGATGAGCGAGCGAGTCTTCGGCCACGAGGATGTCCACCATGCGGTCTCCGCACCGACGGCATCATATCGGCGTGGGTCGCCACAACCACCGACTCAGCACGCCGTAGAACCCACCACCGGCGCAGCGGGCCGAAGTCGTCGGCTTCGTCCATCAAATAGATACTGCCGGTACCGACTGGAGCCCCATGATCAACCGATGAGCAGGCGGCTTTTCGAGGTTAAACGCCAACCCATTTAGGTGGGAAGACTTGCCCGGCCACACGCTCCACGCAGCTATAGAGCAGTCCCTAGTACAGCCGGCTCGGCCGCCAATTCCTCAAAATCGCCGACCGCCAATGCGCACCGCTCAGCGGGCGTGGGCTCGCCGAATGGATTGCACCAGAGGTTCAACGACTGAAGTGGAACGGGCATGGTTTTAGAGTACCTCGACTGAATAGTGAGGACAGATGTGCCGATGCCCAAGGCATGACCTTCGCACAACACCTCGACCGCCTTCTCGTACCCACGCCTCCACCATCGGGGTGGTCGATGCCAGACACAGACCAACACGCGTGGTTTATCGAGGCGTGCGCTCTGCCGAGTCCGCAAGAACGTCCGCAGGCCCAGACAATTTCGGTGAAGCCAACCCTACATCTGGTTCCCTCTGGTGATGAGGGAGACGGCCCACCCCTCCGACCTCAGGGCATCCCCAACCAGCCGAGACTCACCGTGTGGAATGACACGCAACGCCACGCACTCGACGTCTTGTCCGACTTGGGCGCCAGCGTTCATCGTCATATGTCGTTCGAGGTCGTGCGCAGTGAATGGCGTAAACTCGCACGCAGCCTTCATCCAGACAGCGCACCGAACGGTGGACGCCCGCAGGCTTTCGCCCAAGCCGCCGAAGCCTGGGACATGCTGAAATCAGGTCCACTCGTGGTAGACGACACCGGCGTGTTCGAGGCTGGCCTGCGCTAGCGGAGAAGCGCGTCCACATCCACGCCAGTGCGGTCCTCAATACCGATGAGCAGACCCCGAAGAACAACGCCCATCCCAATGAGGGTTGGAATGCCAACAGCTGCGAGCGACCACCCCGTGTAGCTCCCCAGCTCGGACGTGAAGGCTTCGGTTCCAGTCGCACTCGTCACCATGACCCGTGCAAATGCGAACGTCCCCACCGCCGACAGCACCAAGACCAGTCCAATCCACAGCGTCGCCCAAACCAGAGCACTCTCGTGGGCTTGGGCCGTACCCTCCTCATCCAAGCGTGCCTTCACCTTGTCTGCGTCCAGCAGAGGGTCGAGCAGTGTTGGAATGGCGGGCCATGGGGTTCGTGTCGACACCAAGACGAACACGCCCATAATTAATGGAACAGCGGCTTCCTTCCAAGCGAACCAGCGCACATCGAGTTCAAAAAGCCCGATGCCTCCAGTCAGCAGAACACTGCCGATAACGATGATGGCAATCGGACTGACCCGGCGCGCACGGACCGCTGTGTACAGCGAAAAGCAAAGTGGGAACGCTAACGCCACCGCAAGACCCCACACCGGTCCTAGCCAGTCTTCGGTAGACAGGAACACAAGGACGATGGTCGGCGCAGCGACGTTGATCAGCAGCTCGACAATCGCGCTGCTGGAGTTCGGACGTGACATGCTCGCCACACTATGACGGCCGACCTGACGGGTCCATGGCACAAAGCGGATGAACACGCGCAATGCTACCACCCGTTCAGGCCGAAGCCACTCGCTACGCGCAGCACGCTGGCAGCGACCGCTCCGGACGCTTAGACGTGGCTACATCCAGATGCACTTGTGCGTAGACGCCCACACCAGCTCATTGTTGACCCAGCGCCCAGTTCCCAGTGGGTTTCCGCTCGTACTAAAGAACACGCCGAGCGTACCATCCGGGTTCTTCTTCAGGTCATAGCTACCCCGGAAATGGGCCCCATCCGCCATTAACCGCTGATTGCAGGTGGACTGATCCGGGTCGATATTGGCCTCGAAGGCAATGGACAACTCACAGTCGCGGCAGCTGCCGACTGGCCCGATCTGACCGGTCACAACCCAAGTCACCACGCAGTCTCGACCCGTCGTGCCATCGACTGCAGTGGTGGTGCGCCACGTGGAGTTTGGGGCGATGTGCCGCTGCTCAATACCGGTCACCCGTCCCGACGGCGTTGCTGTCAAGTTGCCGGTGTAGGTCTGGTCTGCACCGACCGCATTGGACGCCCCACCGTTGACCGGCGGCGTCTCACACTGCCCGGTCTGAACCATGGACGTTGCGCTTGGCAAGGGTTGGGCTGGCTCATCCGCCATTGCCGTCGTCGTCATCATCAGGCTCATCGTCGCCAGCCACATGCGCATGTTCACTCCGTGTGCCCCCAGTCTACACCTCACGGCGCCAATCATTCCCACAACCCGAGCATAAGAATCAACGCTGCTGAAGCCACCTACGCCTGAACAACCTGAAATACCGATCCGACACTCGAAGGAATCCCCCTGGAGACCTCATGCACCGCCTGTCCCTGCTCATCGGCCTCGCACTCGCCGTTGGCTGCAACGAAGCACCAATACCATCGACTGCGACCATCAGCCCCACCGCTCCCACTACCCTGGAGGACCTACGCTTGGTCATCGGGGAAGCCACCGACCCGAACCGCTCCGACTCGCCAATACAGCTGATTCGCTGGGCGCTCAACGGCGAGGAAATCCCTACCCTCGACGACCGCACAGTCATTCCGAGCACCATGACCGCTGCGGGTGACATCTGGACCGCTAAAATTATCGCCACGGACGGGGACCTAGAGTCCGCTCCAAGGACGGTCAGCACCACCGTCCTCAACACGCTCGCGGAAGGCACAGTCCGCTTCGAAGACGAGACTCCAACACCTGGCGACGCTCTCGTAGCCGTCGCGACCTTCGCGGACATCGATGACCATGAAGTCGAGCTGACCTGGCACTGGGCGGTAGATGGCCAATCCGCCGGCTACGACGAACAGACCATCCCGGCTGGCATGACCCAAAAGGGCGAGATGTGGACCGTCAGCGTTGTGGGTTTCGACGGCGCGGAGTCCAGTGATGCCGTGCAACGCTCGGTGGTCATCGGCAACAGCGCACCCATCGTGGGAAGCGTGACCCTGGGTCCCGATGACGCTGTCGCAGGCGAAGATCTCGTTGTCACCGTCGCTGCCACGGACGCCGACGCAGACCCCATCACCTTCCGCTACAGCTGGACCGTCGACGGCGAGCCCGTCGAGGGGACCAGTGGCGAGCTCGATGGGTCACAGCTCACCCGTGGCCAACAGATAGATGTCTGGGTCACAGCCACCGATGGCACAGCCAGTAGCCAGCCAATCCGCGCAAGTGCCACCATCAACAACAGCCGCCCGACCGTTGCCGCCGCGAGTATCGACCGCGACCAGGCCACCGCGCAGGACGCGCTCACGTGCATCGCCGAAGGTGTTGCTGATGCCGACAATGATGAGGTCGAGGTCCACTACTCGTGGTCGGTCAACGACGTCATCGTGGGCTCCGAAGAACGCCTTGAGGTCGCAACATCACGCGGTGATGTCGTGGCCTGCACCCTCGTTGTCAGCGATGACAGCGCTGATTCTCTGCGCGCCATCAGCCCTCGCCTCACCATCTCCAACGCCGTACCCACGGACCGTGGCATCCAGTTCACGACGGACGCGCCGGTCGCCGGTGCAGATATTGGTGTCGCCTTTATCGACCCTTTCGACTTTGATGGGGATGACCTAGTGCCGGTCTTCGCGTGGACCGTCGATGACAAAGCCGCCCAAGAAGGCCCTTGGCTCAATGCCGGCGAGTTCGTCCGCGGCAACCTCATTGTGATCACAGCCATGTTGACCGACGGCATCGACCAGAGCGAATCACGAACCGCCCAGTTCACCGTCGCCAACGCACCACCCGTGGTCCAAGATGTCATACTCAGCGGCTCCCCAACAAGCGGAGACCTCACGGCATCCGTCGCAGCCACAGATGCCGACAATGACGACATCACCACCACCTACCACTGGCATATCAACGGTAGCCCAGCAGGCGTGACCACCGAAACACTCCCTGGGAATGCCACCCAACGCGACGACCAGGTATTCGTTGGAGTGACCGTACACGACGGCATGGGGGGCGTCACACAGGCGCAATCGGGAATCATTAGCGTTGGAAATCGGGAACCTGTCCTCGGTGCCGTCAGCATCGACGCAGCCTCGGCAAGCGTTGGCGACGTCGTCGCAGCCGTGTTCGCCCCCGCCTCCGACCCAGACGGCGACACCATCAGCTACACCTTCTCCTGGCAGATAGACGGGACTGAAGTGGGCAATGAGCCAACCCTAACGCTTCCGCAAAGCGGTGGCGGAGAGCATCTCACCGTCATTGTCACACCGGCTGATAGCTTCGGCGCGGGAACCGGTATTTCGTCGCAACCCATCCCAATCGCGAACGAAGCACCGACCGTTACCAGCGTCACGCTCACCCCCGAGACCGGCGCTACGGCCAACAGCGTCCTGGCCCTCAATTGGGCCGCCACCGACCCCGAGGACGACGAACTAGACGTCACCATTCTGTGGCATGTCAACGGAACAATACAGTCGATATCGTCCATGAATTTCCCAGTTCGGGAGTACGCATCCGCCGGGGATAACGTGCGGGCGGAAGTGAGCGTTTCCGACGGGACCCACACCTCCGAGTTCGTCAGCTCATCTACTATCACCATCGAAAACTCGGCACCCGAACCGCTGGAGCTGTCGTTCGAGCCGTCCATGCTGCAACCCGACGCCGCCCTCAAGTGCGTGGTCAATGGTCTTTTCGACGTCGACGGTGACGACATCAGCGTCGACATCACATGGCTCGCAGACGGCGAGCTGTACGTAGGTGAAACGACCAACGGTTCATACGAGGGAGACACCCTCTCCGCCGACACCGTCGGACTGTACGAGACGTGGGAATGCCAAGCGAGCGCATCTGACGGCACCGCAGCAAGCACTACCCAAGCTATCGATGATGACGTGAACTTCGGTAGTGAAAACATCATCGGCCAGTACACCACTGACAGCCATGTGCTGTACCGCATCCGCTCTACAGCACTGCCAGAGACCGGCGCACAAGTTGCCTACGCCCAGGCGTGTACCGAGGTTGGCGCCATGCCCGTCTCCTGCGATGCAGCGGAGTTCGGCAGTGACTACGACGCGAGCGCCTACGGAGCCGTCGCCTTCGACACCGCGACCTACAGCTGCGATATCAGTGCAGCGGTCAGCGACCTCACGGGTTGGCAGGGTCTGGTGAGCTTCCACCAACCCGCGCTCGATCCCCGCGGAGTGTGCGAAGAAGGCTGCGTAGAGGACTCCCCCATCGCCTATCCGCTGTGTGTTGTGGTCGTCGACCTAGACTAGCCGAGCAAGCTTAGAGACATGCCCACGAGGGCTGCGCCGCGGCAGCGAGCACTACTCCAACAAAGAGCGGGACATTTTCCACCGCACTGTGGTGCGCCGCGGCAGCTCGACGTGGCCACTCCGCAGGGACTAGCGTCACGGACCCGAGATTATCCAGCACAGGCCATACCCCCTGGGCCGCCATCCGCTCCGCTTCGTACGGCACCCACATCACGGCTGTCTACACAATCGCCGTCATTGGCCAATGCACCGATGTCATGCAGGCCTGCGAGCACACAACCTAGCAAAGACCGGGTATGCTTGCACATGACTCCTACTCGCCGAACCGTACTCCTCGCAGGTCTCGTAAGCATCGCCGCTCTGGGTGCAGGAACCGTCACACTCGGTCTACGCGGCACCACGCGCATAGACGTTCCCAGCGGCCTCGTTGTCTTCTCCGACGACGAATACAGCATCCTGTCCGCCATCGCCGACACCCTGCATCCGGGCTCCAGCGGCCTTCCTACAGGGACCGTGGCCGGTGTGCCGGTAGCCTTAGACCATATTGTGTCGACCATGAATCCGGCGGACCAAGACGAATTTCGCCAAGCACTGGGCCTCATCGAGAACGCGCTGGTTGGTGCACTCTTGGACCAAAGAACCACCACGTTTACCGGGAGTTCCCCAGCCGTTCGCACCGAGACCCTGCGAGCGTGGCAGAACAGCCGTGTGTACGTCAGACGCCAAGCATTCAGAGCCTTGAAAGGCTTGTGCGCCGGGGCCTACTGGTCGCAGCCCGAGATGGGCCATTTAGCGGGTTATCCAGGCCCCATCGACTACGGCCAGAGTTCGGCCACAAAGCCAACCACCTTCGCCCTCGAGGTGACACCATGAGCGGACGCATTGTTCAAGGGGCGGACATCACCTCCCCACAAGAACTGACCTGTGACGTATGCATCGTTGGCAGTGGTGCGGGCGGCTCTGTTCTCGCAGCCCGCCTAGCCGCGGAAGGTCTCTCGGTCATCGTATTGGAAGAAGGCGGCTACTACGCACGTCCGGACTTCGACTTGAACCTCGGTTCTGCCTTCGACCGGCTGTACCAAGACGGCGGTCGCCGAGCCACGGATGACCTGTCCATTACCGTTCTCCAAGGCCGTTCTATCGGCGGCTCCACCACAATAAACTGGACCACTTGCTACCGCACCCCAGACCGCATCCTCGACCACTGGCGTGATGTTCATGGCGTGGACACCCTCAACGCAGAGGTCTTGGGCCCGCACTGGGACCGCGTCGAAGAACGCTTGAACATCCATCGCTGGGAAGAATCTCCCCCCAATGCGCACAACTCGATCCTGTCCGCCGGATGCGAGGCGTTAGACTGGGAATTCGGCATCTTGAAGCGCAACGTCAAGGGCTGCGGAAACACCGGCTACTGCGGTCACGGCTGCCCACTAGACGCCAAACAGGCCATGCACGTGACCTTCATTCCAGACGCCTGTCGTTCTGGCGCGGTCGTGTACGCAGACGTTCGCGCAGACCGCTACGAAGTCACCGATGGCCGCGTCGTCGCCGTCCACGCATCCGTCATGGACCGATTGACCAAGCAGCCCACCGGTACCACCGTTACCGTGCGCCCCAAAATTGCGGTCACTTCTGGCGGCGCCATCAACTCACCGGCTCTGCTGATTCGCTCCGATATCACCCAAGGCCCCGTCGGCAAGCGCACCTTCCTCCATCCCGTCGTCGCCGTTGTGGCCACCTACGACCACGACATCTCACCGTGGGCAGGCGCTCCGCAGTCCGTCGCCAGCCACCAGTTCATCGACCGTGGTGACAACACCATGGGCTGCTTCCTCGAAGTACCGCCCATGCATCCCATGCTCGCCAGCGTCAGCTCCCCGTTGTTCGGAGACGACGAAGCCGCGTTCATGGAGAACCTAAAGAACACCGGCACACTGATCGCCCTGCACATCGACGGTTTAGTTCCCGGAGACGAAGGCGGCACCGTGACGGTGGACGCCAACAACCGCATTCGCGTGAACTACCCGCTCACCGCTCTGCACCAAGAAGCGTTTCAGTTCTCACACGAGCGCATGGCAGAGGTTCACTTTGCCGCCGGTGCCATCGAGGTCATGAGCCTACACGGCGAGCCGCTTCGCATGACCGACCCCTCACAGGTCCCCCAGCTCGGCACCAAGTCCTACGGCGCACACGAGCACCCCATCTTCACCGCCCACCAGATGGGTGGCTGCGCCATGGGCCCCGATCCCGCGACCAGCGTTGTCGACACGCGGCTCAAACACCATCACATCGACAACCTGTACGTGGTTGACGGCTCGGTGTTCCCCACCGCACTGGGTGTCAATCCGAGTCAAACCATCTACGGAATTGCCAGTTGGGCCGCCGTTCATATCGCCGAAGCCGCCCGCTGAGCGTATGACGTAGAGGTGATTGCACTCCTCCTCGCACTAGCCACTGCTCAGGTCTCGCCGACCGACCCGTCCATCGTTCACGGCATGACCCTGTCCACGCCCACGTACAACGGAGAGTGGGGCAGCGACGCCCTGCCCGGCACCTTCGAGGTCTTAGCTTCCGAAGGGATAAACTGGGTGAGCTACCACCCGTACGCCCGAATCCGGCGCGACGGCTCGGTGACCATGGAGTTCGACCCCGACCACCCCCCCGAGTGGCTGACCCGGCCCATCCGCGATGCCCACGCGCGTGGCTTGAAGGTCATGGTGAAACCCCACCTGGCCCACTGGGGAAGCGGCTTTTCGTGGCGCGGAGACATCGCCTTCGACACCCCAGAAGCAGAAGCCCGCTTCTTCCGTGAGTACACCGCCTGGATTACCGCTGTGGCCCGTATCACCTGCGCGGCAGACGCCTTTGTGGTGGGAACCGAACTCGACGCCACCACCCACAATATCGCTGCTTGGCGTGAAGTCATTGCCAACGTCCGAACCGTCTTTCCCGGCGCATTGACCTTCGCGAGTAACTGGGACAAGTTCGGCAATATCGCCTTTTGGGATGACCTCGACGCCGTCGGAATCCAAGCCTACTTCCCGGTCCTTCGCGACTCCGAAGGTGTCACCGTCGCCAACATAGAAGCCGGCTGGACCCGCATTCTCACCGACGTTCACGCGGTCTCAGCACGCACCGGCAAGCCGGTCATCTTCACCGAGCTCGGCTACGATGCCCACTCTGATGCCCTGTTGCGCCCCTGGGAAGGCGGCCGCGGGGACAACGCCACGCAAGCCATGGCCCTCTCCACCACCCTACGCATCCTCGATGCCGACCCCATCGTTCGCGGTGCGTTCTTGTGGAAGTGGTTTCCAGGCGAGGTCCAGCGGGGAGACTTCCGCATGTCGCACCCGGAAGTACGCGCCATCCTGCGTGAACAATGGGGTAGTGGCGAGTAAGTGACGGTTGCGCGAATGCGCAGCATCCTGTTCAGCGCCCCAGAAGACGGGCTGGCCTCGCCCTACCAAGTCGGCGCACGCTTCGACATTCAGGGGGTGGGCCGCAACAACCTGGTGACTCAGCTCACGTTGGTATCATCGGATCCAGACATCTTCAGCGTGGTTGAGAGGCGTACGGAGACCGACGCCAACACCCAACAGCGCTACGCAGTCGTGCAGACAAACGGCGCCGGCACGGCGGATCTGGAGGTGCGACAGGGCAACCGAATCCGACACTCCGCCACCATCGAAGTCATGACGCCGGACCGCATTGTGCTGGCTCCCATCCAACGCTTGATTGTGACTCTCGAAGACGAGACCCTCGAAGAAGAGCCAACGGTCGACTGTATGGACGTGCTGGTTGGAAACGAGGCCGAGTTTGAGCGCCACCCAATGGCCGGCGACCTGCAGCTCAGCGGTGCGGTTCTACCAGATTTCACCCTTCCGAATGGGCAAGCCGAGGCCGGTAGGCATCGCACAGATGACGAATTTGACGTCGTTCTCATCGCTGCCGGAGAAGGCGTGACCCCTCTCACTCTCACCTACCCGGGACAGACCTTCACCGCAGACGTCGAGGGACACACGCAGGTGGGTGCGGTGGACCTTCGCTGCGTCGAAGACCAAGCTCTGGCACACAACTTTGGTGGGTTCGGCTGCATCGCCACTGCCGAGACCATCACCGGACAACCCCTGTTCGGCGTGTTTCCGCAGTGGAGCCAAGTAGACGAGGACGGCACCGCCACTCCCTTAGACGCCGATGCACTCCTCCCAGCGGACATCCTGACCTACCAAATCGCTGAAGGCAGCAACGAAACCGGCCCCGAGATTCGCATTGCCGTTGGCGAGCTGACTGACTCCGAGCCGACCTTTGGACCCCTGAGCGGCGTTGATTTCGACAACTCCAACACCGTGACCGCGTGCAGCTCACTCTCGCCGTGGTCACTGTGGCTCGCCGGTCCCGCCTTGCCGCTGTTGGGGCTTTGCCGTCGCCGAACAGGAGGGCCGGATATGCGTGGACATGTCCAGCCTTCACGCCCCGACGCCCGTCCTCCTCTGCGCCTTCGTCCTGTGTGGTTGCACACTCGCCGACCAAGCAGCCACGCAGATTCTCCAAACCCAACCTACGTCGCAGCTCACCCCGCTGTTCGATGCGGTTGACGCCGACAAGCCGCGTATTGACATCGCTCTACTGCCGCTGGTCTCCGGTCTAGGCAACCTGACCGACGTCCAGCACGTCCCCGGCAGTGCCACCACCTTCGTCGCGCTCGACAAATCAGGTACCGCCAATATTTTTGACAGTGCAACAGGCCAGAGACACGCGTGGTTCACCATGGCCGTAGCCACACAGTCTGAACAAGGCCTTCTCGGTGTAGCCTTCGCCCCCGACTACGCCACGTCTCAGCGCTTTTTCACGTACTCAAGCTCCCCTCCGGACGAGCCCATGGGCGTACACATCACCCGCTGGCAAGGCACACCCGACAGCCCCCCAGAGCGCATGGATACGGTGTTGAGTATTGGCCAGCCGTACCGCAACCACAACGGCGGCCAGATTGCGTTTGGCGCTGATGGCATGCTGTACGCGGGTATTGGCGACGGTGGCGCTGCCAACGACCCACACGGGAACGGACAGAACGGCGCCACGCTCCTCGGCAGCATCTTGAGGCTCGATGTCTCCATGAGCGACGGCTACGCGATTCCCACCGACAACCCCTTCGTCTCTGACGACGCCGTAGCCAACGAAATCGCTATTCGAGGCGCACGAAACCCGTGGCGCTTTACCCCCCAGCCGGACGGGTCGCTCATCGTCGCGGACGTCGGCCAGGACCTGTGGGAAGAGGTGTCCATTGCCCGTCCAGGAGACAACCTAGGCTGGAATACCCGCGAGGCTGACCACTGCTTTCCACCGGGTAGTACCTGTGACTCAGCGGGACTCCTAGACCCGGTGTGGGTCTACGACCATGACACCGGGAAGAGCATTACCGGCGGCGTTGTCGTCACTGGAGACCGCGTAGCAGCACTCACCGGCAAGTACTTGGTCGGCGACTTCACCACAGGCCGGATGTGGGCACTGGATCTCAGCACCTCCCCTGCCAAGCCACACGCCCTCGGTCACTGGGACCTGCTAATCAGCACCTTTGCCGTCGACGCGAATGGAAATGGACTGGTCGCTGACTACGGCTCTGGCACCGTCTTTCAGCTAGTCCCTTCGCAACGGCCGCAGCCTAGACCTGGTCTGTAGTGAACCCTAACGACCGACTCGCGCGTGTGGCCCCACCCCGGAGGTCGCTATGCTCAAGCCGCTGATGTGGGTGTTTTTGGCCGGCTGTGTCAAGACCGTCACCGTCTCTACACTCCCCGATACCCCTGCTATTCCGCTGCGCATCCACGACTCAGGACATCTGTTCGTGCCGCTTGAGCTCGGCAACCAGACCTTCGAGTTCATTGTCGACACCGGCGCATCGTTCACCGTCATCTCGCCGCAGACACAGGCCGCACTCGGAATTGTCGCCGTCAACGCCGAAGGCTCAGTCGCGGCGGGCGCAGACGGGCAAGGCATGATGCTGTCCATCATTACCCTGCCCCTCGTAAACCTTGCCGGACAGACCCTCACCGATGTGCAAGCCGCAGTCATGCCCATGGACCACCTCGCTGATCCACTCCAGCAGCCTGTTTCGGGTGTACTCGGTCAGAATATCCTCGCTCAGTTCCGCGTCGAACTCGACCTGCAAGCCGACACCTTCGCCCTGTCAGACCCGAACAGCCCTCGCCTCCCCACCGACAGCTGGACAATCCCCTTCGACTTCTTTGCAGTGGCCCCCATCATGCGCGTGTTCGTCACAGGCCCAGACGGGCAACGCATTCCCGCGGTGTTTGACAGCGGTGCTGGTGCGACCATTCTCAATCAAGCGGCGGCTGACTGCCTCGGTGCGGTCGCTGTCCCGGATACGGAAGTGTCGGAGGCAACCGGTGCAAACGACACCCTGCTTCACCTCGCCGAGGCGCGGCTAAAGACGCTTCAGCTTGCCAACCTTCAGCTCAGTCCAAGCGAGGTCTACATTGCCGACCTCGGCATCTTTGACCAGCTCGGCGTAGGAGACGGTCCCGCCATCATCCTCGGCATAGACCTGTTTGACGAGCGTCGGCTGACCCTCAACTACCCAAGCAAGACGCTGTGGGTAAGCAAGACTCGGCGCTAGATGGCTTCTGGTGGTGCAGCCACCAAGACGCCCTGAGTCTCAACACCCGTTCGGTGAACCGCACTAATCGCCCACTCGCCTTCGCGAATAGGCAGCGCGCGCACATGGCTGCCAACAATGTCCCGAGCAACCCAGCCCTCTTCTGTGCCTTCATACAGCACAAAGCCGCGCAGATCTGACCGGCGCGTGTGCTCCACCGAAATCTTACCCTCCAATACACGCACACTAGGCGGATTAACCACCGTATCGGCGTGACGCGCAAGCACCGCTGGAACCGCTGGGGTGCTGTACAACTCGCGTGCAAGGTCCCTAAGACCCGCCTGATTGTTGAGCACCGGCGTTGAGCGGAACCAAATTTGTCCACCCGTTTTTGGGGCAGCACGCGACAGGGCCACCTGTGTACGCATCTCATCGAGCGTCCACTCGGGGTGATTGCCGACCTTGGTACAGTCCAAGCCCACCCAGAGCGGACGGTCATCCGTCATCTGGTTGTCCCACCACTGAAGCAGGCGGTCAAAGCGCTGCGCTTCGCGTTGGGTGGACCAATATAGCTGCGGCGCCAAGTAGTCGACCCACCCTTCGCGGTACCACTTGAGCGGGTCCGCGTTGAGCGTCTCCACTTGGTCGAGGCCGCGGGTGCCTTCTGGAACACCATTGCGGTAGATGCCAAACGGGCTGATTCCAAACCGAACCTCGGGGTAGTCCGACTGAACGATTCCGGCAATTTGCTCAACGAGACCATCCACATTGGACCGGCGCCAAGCCGACCGCTCCAGGGTTCCACCCGAGTCCGTGTACAGATCATACGACGCTTGGTCCGGAAAGTCCCTCGTCCCTTGTGGGTAGGGGTAGAAGTAGTCGTCCATGTGCACGCCATCGATATCGTAGCGCTCCAGCACATCTGAGACGACGCTGACGGCATGGTCTTGGACGTCCGTTGCACCCGGATCCAGCCATAGTTGACCGCCCCAGGCCATCGACGAGCCTGCGGCCCAGTGACTGACATGGCGTGAGTCAGTCCGAGCCCGACGCGATGAGGCAGCCCGGTACGGGTTGAACCATGCATGAACTTCGAGACCGCGCGCATGTGCTGCGGTGGTCAAAAACTCCAGCGGGTCGTACCCAGGGTCCACTCCTTGGGTGCCGGTCAGAAAGCGAGACCAAGGCTCCAGCTCACTCGCATACAACGCATCGCCTTCCGGACGCACTTGGAACACCAGAGCATTGAAGCCAAGCGTGGATGCGGACTCGACCAGATCGAGCAGCTCTGCCTTCTGCGCCTGCTCTCCGTCCGTTGTCGGGAAGTCCAAGTTTGATACCGAGGCCACCCACAATCCACGAAACTCTCGGTCGACAGCCACGTCTACCAGATCCGTACGCGCCGGTGGCAACGGCAGGTCCGCCTGCGTGGAGGTCGCGAAACCTAGGCCCAATACGATTGCAACGGCGAAACGCTTCATGAACGCACCATCAGCCACAAGCCGCCTCACGTTAGCTGGCATCCGACATGGCTGACAGCGTTTTCGGGCGAAGGAGTTACCGTCGAGCCGATAACACCGGGTGCCGCAAAACGTGGCCCATACCGTTTAAACATTTTTGCGAGATTGTTCATGCGCCCCTACCTTGCCATCCTTGTTCTCGCTTCATGTTCAAACCCTGTCATGACCCTGCCCGACGCAGCGCCTGAACCCGTGGTTGTTGCAGAGCCGGAGCCGATTCCCGAGCCAGACACCGAGGCAACTCTCGCCGAGATGCCCATTGACGTCCCAGCAGACGCAGCCGAGCTTTCGGGGCTTCTGACCCACTTGGAGACCACGCTGCGCGACCCCGAGAAGACCGGCGAGGCCATCGAGTCCTACGGTCACCTACAGCAGCGCATTTACCGGGTGTTGGGCAACGATGAGACCCAGGCCACAGCCGTGCGCTCAGGGCTGGCCGAGAGCCTTCATGCTACCTTCGACGCCAACATCTCCGGCACGTCGCGTTCCTCGCACACCGTCACTCGTCGGCGTTCAGACCTTCCAGACTGGGACATTATTGCTCCACCCGAGCCCGAGGTGCTGATGGGGCTGTACCGCGCCGCTGGTGAAGAGTTCGACGTCCCATGGACCGTTCTCGCCGCCATCCACCTAGTGGAGACTCGGATGGGACGCATTCGCGGAACGAGCCACGCCGGCGCCCAAGGCCCCATGCAGTTCATGCCCGCAACCTGGGCCGCCTACGGCGAAGGCGACATCAACGACTTTGGCGACGCTATCCGCGGGGCTGGGCGCTACCTGTCGCAGATGGGCGCGTCTCGTGACTTGGACAAAGCCATCTGGCACTACAACCACAGCGAAGACTACATCCGCGCCGTGCGAGCCTTCGCCTCCGTCATGGACGCAGACCCCATGGCCTACCGCGGCTACTGGGGATGGCAGGTGTACTACCAGACGACTGCCGGAGATATCTGGCTCGCAAAGGGCTACTCTGCAGCCGAGCGCCGTGCAATTGACGACTACTGCGCCATGGTCGACCACTGCCCGGCCCAGTGATTCCCGCCTCAGGGCAATCGCATGAAGAGTAGAGATTGTACCGTGATCGTGGACGTGTGAGCAGGCAGGATCTCCCTCGGAGATTCCTATGGCCAAGCGCCGCTCATCGTCCCCAACAGCTCCCATCGACCCTTCTCTCTTCAGGCGTCGACATTGAGCGATGGGGCAAAGCAAAGACGGCGTGGTTGGAGACGGTAAGGGTGCGGAGCAACATGGAATCCGGAGGAGCTCCAGGCGATGTTCATCGGGTGGACAGAGGGGCCCGCCGAACCGAAGACAGGTCGAGTCGTGGCTGTCGATGGCAAGACGCTGCGCCGCAGCGTTGATTGGGCGAGCGAGCGTGCAGCGATTCACCGGGTGAGCGCCTGGGCCGCGACTCTGGGCACCTGTTT
>JBLHSN010000037.1:0-27707 GCA_047626195.1 Myxococcota bacterium | reverse complement strand
CGCGGGCCAGAACAAGGTGCGAATAATATTACGCACCCCAAACGGCCAAACTGACCCGCGGGTCGGAAATTTGTTTCGGTCGAACGTCTATTTATCGGCACTCATTCACTTGCGCTGCAGGATCAGACCACCTATTGGCATGCCACCCAACACGGACTCAATGTTCGTCCTCGTCTGCCGCCCGGCACCCCCCTTCTTTGTAGGAGTTTTCCATGAGCCAATTCGACACACTCGCCCAGGCCATCGCGCAAGTCGGCCAGGTCTGGCCCGGCAAGACGAACGTGTTCCAGGACATGGACGGCGTGGAGACCGAGTACACGTTCCCGCAGATCGAGCGCGACACCGCTACCCGCGCCGCCGCTCTGCAAGCCCTGGGACTGAAGAAGGGCGACCGAATCGGCCTCATCATCATTGAGCCGGAAGACTTCGTCCTCACCTTCTACGCAGCTATCCGAATTGGTGTTGTGCCGGTCCCCATGTACCCGCCACTGTCGTTCGGCAGCCTAGACGCCTACGCAGACCGCACCGCTCGCGTTCTTACCGCCTGTGGCGCCAAAGCCCTCATTGCGAGCACCCGCCTGAAGAACATCCTGTTCAGCCAAGTCGACAAGGTGCCTTCCATCGAACGCTTCGTCGCTGCGGAAGAACTCAGCCATGCGACTGGCGAGCCCGACTACCCGGAAATCACCGAAGACGACATCTGCTTCCTCCAGTACACTTCGGGCAGTACCTCGGACCCCAAGGGCGTCATCGTCACGCACAAGAGCTTGATTGCCAACTGTCGCGGCATCATCACGGAGGGCCTTGAGCTCTCCCCCGAAAATAACGACAGGGGCATCAGCTGGCTGCCGCTCTATCATGACATGGGCCTCATCGGCTTCGTCATCGCTCCCTACATCCACGGCATCCCCACCGTCTACATTCCCACCGTTCGGTTCATCCGCCGCCCGTCGGCATGGCTTGACGCCATTCACCGTCACCGCGGTACCGTCACCTTCGCACCCAACTTCGCTTACGCGTTGGCGATGAAGCGCGTCAAGAAATCGCAGATGGAAGAGTGGGACCTGTCTTGCCTCAAGATCTGTGGATGCGGCGCCGAGCCCATTCAAGGCGAGACCATGCGCGCCTTCACCAAGCTGTTCAACGAGAACTGCGACCTTCCGCTGACCAGCGTCTTGCCAGCGTATGGCATGGCTGAGGCCACCTTGGCGATGAGCTTCAAGCCCATCGACGACGAGTTCAAGACCAACTTCGTCGATGCCGAGACCTTCGAGAACGACAAATCCGTCGCACTCCCCGAACAAGGCAAGACATTCATCGAGCACGTCAGCTGTGGCCGCCCCTTCCCTGGGCACCGCGTGGTCGCCATGGACACCAACGCCAATATCCTCGCTGAAGGCCAAGAAGGCGAGCTGTGCTTCAGCGGCCCGTCCGTCGCGCCTGGCTACTGGGAGAACCCAGAAGCGACCGCCAAAACGTTCCGTGACGGCTGGCTGCACACTGGAGACCTCGGCTACATCCACGAAGGCGAAGTCTACGTGACTGGCCGTCTCAAGGACCTCATCATTCTCAACGGTCGCAACCTGCACCCGCAGAGCATCGAGTGGGAAGTCGCAGAGATCCAAGGCGTTCGCCGCGGAAACGTCGTGGCCTTCAGTCGTCCCGGCGGCAGGTCGGAAGAGTTAGTCGTTGCTCTTGAGACTCGCGCACAGGACCTAGACAACCTCAAGGCCGCCGTTCGTGCCCGTCTGCAGAAGGAAATGGGACTTACTGTCGCGGAAATCGTCGCCCTCGTTCCCGGAACTCTTCCCAAGACCAGCTCAGGGAAGCTCCAGCGTGCCAAAGCGCGTCAGCAGTACCTGAACAACAGCCTTGGAAAAGAGGGCGCTCGTACCGTGGGCGCTAACGCTGGCCGCGTTACCCTCGCCCGCCACGTGGCACGGTCTCTCTGGAGCCGCGCCAAGGCTGCTGTCCGCAACTAATCGCGGAACCCTCGCCCGGTCGACACCGTGCGACCGGCGCCCCTTCCCTTTGGAGAATTCCCCATGACAGACGAAACCATTGTTGGCCTTATCCAAGAAGCACTCTTCGAGGTTGCTCCCAACCGCACCGAAGCCTTCAAGAACATCACTCTTGAGACCACCATCGAGTCGCTCTCGTTGGACTCCATTGCCACTATGGAAATGGTTGGATTCTTGGAAGACAAGGTTGAGACTGCTTTCCCGGATGAAAAGCTTGCAACCGTGACCACGTTGAACGACTTGGCCACTCTGGTGCGCGAAAACGCTTAGAGCTGCGGAAACTCGTTCAATTTGAACGAACCGCTACCTAATGACGCGCCACCCCTCAGGTGGCGCGTTGGCTGCTTATGACGCCGTGCTCGTCCCATTGTGGACGAGTGTATGTGCGGCCAAAGAACGGCTTGCGGAGGACGGATGTCTGCTATTGCCATTGTTGGAATGGGCTGTCGATTTGCCGGTGCGCCGGACTTGCAGTCGTTTTGGGACCTCACGGTTGAAGGACGGGACAGCTTTGGTCCCGTTCCGATGGACCGCTGGGACCACTCACTCATCTTCGACAAGAACCGCCGTGCCGCGGACAAATCCTACGCATCTGCTGGTGCGTTCATCAAGGATATCCGCAGCTTCCCCGCGTTGGCATTGGGTCTTCCCCCCCGCCGCGTAGAAGTCATGGATCCGCAACAGCGCTTCACTTTGGAAGTCTGCCTGCAGGCCATCCAAGACTCTGGCCGCGCTCCGCAAGACATGCCGCACAAGACGGGCGTGTACATCGGCATTACCGCGAGCGAGTACCGTTCCATGATGGGCGGACGCATCATGGCGCAGCTCATGGCCGAAGGCCGTTTCGGAGACGCTCCCGAAGACCTTGAGGCTCTGGCGAACGCCGTCAATCGCATGGTTCCGTCGCGGCCGTACACCGCTCCCGGTGCCCTCGCGAACATGGTTGCAGCCGCTGTCGCGCAAGAGCTCGACCTCCACGGTCCAGCCTTTACAGTTGATGCGGCCTGCGCGAGTGGTCTCATCGCCGCCACCTCTGCGGTCAAACAGCTGCGTGACGGCTCCATCGATGCCGCTCTTGTCGGCGGTGCTTACCTGCAGATCACCCCAGACAACTACGTCGCCTTCTCGCGCATCGGTGCGATGAGCGAAGCCGGCCGCTGCCGTCCATTCGACAAGAGTGCAGATGGATTCGTTCAAGGAGACGGCGCTGGAGCCCTCTTCCTCAAGCGATTGGAAGACGCCGAACGAGACGGCGACCGCATCTACGCACTCATCGACGGCGCTGCCTTCAACAACGACGGACGCGGCGACGGCCCCATGGCTCCGGTCGAAGCCGGACAGGTCGAAGTCGTTCAAGATGCGTGGAAAGACGCATCGCGCGACGGAAGCTCGGTTGGCTACGTGGAGACCCACGGTACCGGCACTACCGTCGGCGACATCGCAGAGTTCAACGCGCTGCGCAAGGCCCTAGGTAGCGACATCACAGCAGCCGCAATCGGCTCGGCCAAAGCCAACATCGGCCACACCATGAGTGCTGCGGGCATTGCCGGTATGATTCGCACCGCCATGGCTATTCACAACAAGGTCATCCCCCCCATGGCCGGTTTCGAGGAAGCGAAACCTGAACTGCACATCGAGGGCTCCGGCTTCTACTTGCCCAAGCAAGCCCAGCCCTGGGATAGCGACGAACGCATCGCCGGCGTCAGTTCCTTCGGCTTCGGCGGTACCAACGCCCACTTGGTCCTCTCCAATGCACCACAGACCGCTCCAAGTGTTGACCAGTCCGAGGTCGTCTGCCTAAGCGCACCCGATGAAGCCACCCTCAAAGAGCTCGCCGGACGTACGGCTGCATGGCTTTCCCACGCGCCCAACGCATCCGTCGCTGGTGTCGCACGTGCTTGGGCCGTCCGCCGCCCCCAACCCGCACGCTTGGCCATTGTCGCTGAGTCCGTCTCGGATCTCGCCGAAAAGCTGCAGTCCTATTCCGATAAGGGCTACGCCTCGGGTTCTTTCTCGGGAACCTGGGATACGCCTGCCAAGGTTGCCTACCTGTACCCAGGCCAGGGCTCCCAGCGAACCGGCATGTTGTCGGACGCTGTCGAACGCTTCCCCATTCTGGGCCACACCCTCGATGGCCTCGAATCCGCGCTAGGTGACGAGCTATCCGTGCCGCTCACCCACCTGCTTTATCCCGCGCGCCGCGAAACCCCGGTCAGCGACGAAGTAGCCGACTTTGAGCTGACCGACACCGCTAACCAGCAGCCCGTGTTGCTTGCTGCGGGTGTCGGACTGACTCACCTGTTGTCTTCGGTCGGCGTCACCCCCACTGTGGTCACCGGTCACTCCCTCGGCGAGTTCACCGCGGCGGTCGCTGGTGGTGTGCTCTCCGCCTCCGATGCTGCACGCTTCGTCTCCCGGCGTGGTCGCGCAATGGCAGACCTCCCCGGTCCTCACGGTGCCATGGCCGCCATCATGTCCGACGTCGACACCGTCAAGAGCCTGCTCATCGACGGCGCGGTCATCGCCAACATCAACCATCCGCGCCAGCTCGTCATCAGCGGCACCGATGACGCCGTCAAGGCCGTTGTCGACGCTGCCTTGGCTGCTGATATCAAGGCCGTTGCGCTCAAGGTCTCCCACGCCTTTCACAGCCCGGTCTTGGCGTCGCTCGACTCCGAGCCGCTACTCGCCGAGCTCGACATTCACGACCCCGTGGTCACTGTCGCATCTGGAATCGCGTCTTCTCCGTACGCAGACGCTGCCGCCGCACGCCAGGTGTTCGCGCGCCACGCCATCTCGCCGGTCAACTTCGTCGGTGCGCTCCAACAGTGCATCGATGCAGGTGCCAACGTATTTGTCCAGGTCGGAGCCGGTGGTCCGCTCGGTGCCTTCGCCCGTGGAACCCTCGACAAGAGTGCTCTGCGAGGCATCTTCAACCTCGCTGGCAAGAAAGACGACGACGGCGGTGCCTCCATACTCGAAGGCGTCGCGCGCCTGTGGGCCGCAGGCGTCAACCTCGACACCCGCGCCATCACAGCCACAGCCGCTGTCAGCTCGGTGCCCCCAGAAGTTCTGCCTCGCCAGAACTACTGGGCCATCAAGGATAAGCCGCAGATTCGCGTCAAGCTTGCAACCGGCTCTGGCGCTGGCGCTCACGAAGTGGTCACCGTCCAAGCCGCAGACAATGCACCCGAAACAACCGACTCGGGCGACCCCACAAAAGACAGCGTCATTGGCGTTATCTCTAAGGTCAGCGCCTACCCGCGCACCGCCATCCGTCCCGAAATGGGTCTAATCAGCGACCTCGGCTTCGATTCGTTGATGGTCAACGACCTGGCAACAGGGCTCGCAGACACCTTCCCCGGCCTGCCTGGCATTCCGCAAGAGCTGCTCATCAATCGCCCCTCGGTCGAGGACATCATCGACTTTGTCCGACGTAGCCAAGGCGAAGGTGGCGAAATCGTCGACGATGATGCCCCGCTTGAAGCCTACGCACCCGTCTGGCAGTTGGAAGCCAGCGACGACCTTCCCCCTCGCCCCGTCGAAGCCGGTCGCCGTGTCTTGGTTCACGGAAATAGTCCCCTGGCCCACGCCGTTCGCGACGCATTCGTCGCTGCCGGTCACACCATCCAAGAGGACACGCCTGACGTTGCCGTGTTCATCGATGTACACCACGCACCCGTCGCCATCTCCGACGTCGTTGCTGGAACCGCCAACCGGCCCCAGTTCGAAGCCGAGCTCATCAAGAACTTAGGTAGCTTCGCGTCGGTCAAGCCAGACGTCGTGTACGTACGCTCGTCCCTTGACCGCTGGTCGTATGGCTCCTGTGGCGTGGTTCGTAGCATCCCCCGCGAGTGGCCAAACGCCATCGGAAAGGCCATCGCCATCGACCATGGCCTTGCTGATGCAGACGTCGCTAAGCACGTCGTTGCCGAGTGGTCGCGTTCGGACACCTCCACGGACGTCAAGTTCGGCCGTGACGGACGTTCGGTCCTGGCACTGCAACAGGTCGAAGAGACAGACGCACGATTCACTCCGACCGCAGACGACGTCGTCGCCATCACAGGGGGTACGCGCGGAATCGGTGCCCAACTCGCGGAGAAGTTCACCGAAGCCGGTGCAACCATTCTACTCCTCGGCCGCGGAGATCCAGGTACCAACGCCCAAGCGCTCATCGATGCCGGCAAGGCCAGCCATATCCGCGTAGACGTGACCGACCGCGCAGCTCTTATCGCCGCTATCGGTGACCGGGGTGTCACCGCCGCTGTCCATGCCGCCGGTGTCCTAGCCGACGGCCCTCTGGGTTCGGTTGACCCGGCCCGTGGTGCACTGGCGCGTGCCGTCAAGGTGGATGGTTGGCTCAACCTTCTCGCTGCGACGGACTCCACCCTTCAGGTCGGACTCGTCATTGGCTCCTGGGCCGGTCGCTTCGGCAACCGCCACCAAGCTGACTACGCCGCTGCCAACGCACTCGTCGCAGCCATCGCAGGTTCCGACCCACGCGGTGTCGTCGCCGAGTTCGGACCGTGGACCGACTCGGACATGGTCGCCAGCATTCCGGCAGCCATTCAGGCAGCAATGCGCGCCGAGGGTGTCGACTTTACCGGCCCCACCGTCGGCCTCGACACCCTGATGGACGACTTGCGCACCGGACGCGGCATTCGCACCCACGGTCGCAATCTGCCCACATCGCTGCGCTCTGCGTCGTTCAGCGAGGTCCTGACCACAGAGACCCACCCATTCTTGCTCGACCACGCCATCGAAGGGCATCCGGTCTTGCCGCTCGCCAGTGCTGCCGACGCTCTCGTACGCATCGCCAATCCAGGACCTGCCTTCGTCATCGAAAACCTCAAGCTGTACCAAGGCGTTGTGGTTGACGAGCCGGTTCTAGTCCGCACCGCCGTTCGAGGTGACCGCGTAGAACTCCGCCGTGGCGACCGCGGGGCCATGGCCTACCAAGCGCGCATCCGTCCACTCGTCGGCGACATCGAGATGCCAGACTTCCCCAAGGGTGGAGCCGCTCCCGAGCGTAGCTTGGCTGACTTCTACGACTTCACCTTCCACGGTCCACTCCTCGCCGGCATCACCGCCATCGACGCAGTAGGTACCGACTTCGTCGTCGGCAAGGTTCGTACCGGTAAGCCAAGCGAGTGGATGACAGACACTACTCGCGAACGGTTCCACGTGGATCCTCTCGCCCTTGATAGTGCCATGCAGCTGTCGGCCTACGTGGCATGGACTCGCTACGGGCGCGCCGGAACTCCCGTCGCCCTCGGTCGCTACATCCAGCTCGCTCCACTTCCTGAAGGCGAGCTCATTGCCAGCGTCCACTTTGGACCGGCAAAGGACGACAGGTTTACCGGAACTATCGTTCTGCGAACACTCGATGGCACCCCCATCGCAATGGCCGAAGACTTGGTCGCCGAGCTGCGCACCATCGACGGCGTCGAAGAGCTGCCCGCCTTTGACCCCGTCAGCTTCACACCCGAGGAATGGCCTGAGATTCAAGACCTGATGCAGCGTCTCGAAGGAGCGACCCTCATTGGCCTTCGCAATCCGTTCTTTGCGGTCCACGATGGTACTGCAGCAAACACCACCACAGTCGCCGGCCGAGAGCTGGTGAACTACAGCTCGTACAACTACATCGGGTTGTCCGGTGATGAACGGGTCACCAAGGACGCACAGGCTGCCGTTGCGAAGTACGGGACCTCGGTCAGTGCGAGCCGTGTCGCATCCGGAGAACGTCCGTTCCACGGCGAGCTCGAACGGGAGCTGGCAGAAGCCCAAGGTGCAGAGGCGGCCTTGGTCTTCACCGCTGGCCACGCTACAAACGTCACAACGTTGGGTCACCTGTTCAATGAGGAAGACCTGTTCCTTCATGACGAGCTGATTCACGACTCAGCCTTCCAGGGAATGCGTCTGTCAGGCGCTGCCCGTCGTCCCTTCAAGCACGACGACCCCGCAGACCTCGAGCGTCAGCTCAAACAGCTTCGTGGCCACTATCGTCGCGTGTGCATCGCTGTTGAAGGCGTGTATTCCATGGACGGTGACATCTGTGACCTTCCTGCCTACATCGCGCTCAAGAAGAAGTACGGCTGCATGCTTTTCGTCGATGAAGCCCACAGCTTCGGCGTCATTGGTAAGACCGGCCGCGGAATCGGTGAGCACTTTGGCATCGATGGTCGCGAAGTCGACATCTGGATGGGGACCCTCTCCAAGTCCTTGTCGTCCTGCGGTGGCTGGATTTGCGCGAGTAAGACACTCATCGACTACCTCAAGTACACCGGTCCTGGCTTTGTCTTCTCTGCAGGTCTCACAGCAGCCAACGGCATTGCCGCTCTGTCTTCCTTGCGTCTCATGCATCAAGAACCCTGGCGCCCACGCAAGCTACAAGCCAACGCGAAGCTGTTTCATACAGCACTTGAGAAGCGTGGCATGGACACGGGCCCAGCAAATGGCGAATCGGGCGTTATACCGGTTATAACTGGGAATTCCATGCATGCGCTCGTGTTGTCGCAGCGATTGCAGGACCAAGGGATCAACGTGCAGCCCATCGTCTACCCAGCCGTGGCCGATGACTCAGCTCGTCTGCGCTTCTTCTTGTCGAGCACCCACACCGACGAACAGCTATTGACCACAGCGGAAGCGGTTGCTGACATCCTCACCGAAGTCCAAGCCGAGTACCAGATCTAGCCGTTCTGTCCGTTGACAGCGGCAACCTGGGGTGGCAAGTTGTGGCCCCTCGACTTCGGAGTCGTCATGACCCATCGCGTACTGTTCCACAGCGTTGCTGCTCTCGCTACGAGCGTGCTTATTGCCGGCTGTAATTGCCGGAACGACGTAAACTATACACCGATCGCTGCTCCGGAAGCTCTGCTGAATGACCACGGTCAGTGGCTCTCGATGGGTGTCGCACCCGACGGCCGCTTGGTCACGTCTTACTACGACCGCGACCGCGGCGCATTGGGCTTTGGAATTGGAGAAATCCGCAATGACGGTGAGGTCTGGTGGACCCACGAACAGGTCGACGGCTACCCGGACGGCCAGGGCCTCGATCCCGGTGACCTTGGCCTACACACGTCGTTGGCTGTGGTCGACAATGGTGATGTGTGGGTGGCCTACTACTCCACCCAGGGTCAACTATGGGCCGCATTGCGCCAAGGTGGGCTCTGGACACTGGAGCGTATCGACGTCGGAGACGGTGCAAACCCTGACGCGGGTCGCTGGGCAAGCCTAGCCCTCGACTCGGACAACTCACCGGTCATCGCCTACCAGGACACCGGCAACGGCACACTCAAGATCGCGCGCCGGACTGGGGATGATACGTGGTCGAGCGAAATCGCCTTTGAAGGCGAAGATGGTGTCGATGACACAGGCGCCACGGTCGACGCGAATGTCGGCTCCTACGCCAGTCTGTTGATTCAAGACGGCACCGAATACATCGCATTCCATGATGCGGTTCGAGGCTCACTCGAGCTGCTCGAAGGCTTCCCCGGCGCCTACACGCACACCACAATTGAGGCCGGCGGCGTTGGTCAGTGGCCCTCTATGTGGACAGACGGCACCACACTCCTTGTCGCGTACCACAACATGGCGGACCAAGACCTCGAACTTGCTCGACGAGATGGTTCGAGCTGGCAGATCGCTAAAGTTGACACCGACGAATACGTTGGCGCCGATACTGAAGTCTTCCGAGATACTGCGGGCATTGGTATTGTCTACTTCGACGGCCAGTTTAACGACATGCGCGTCGCACGGGAATCCGGCGGTACATTCGTAAGCGAGTCCATCGGTGGTGAGAGTCAAGCCCTCGGCTACCACAACGAAATTGCGTACACCGAAGGTCAATGGTTTGTAGCCTCCTACGACTACACCAACCGCAACATCTTCACTCGGCCGCTGTGAGAGCTATTCGCCGGGCACTACTGGCAGCGGCATTGTTTGTCCCGTCACTTTCCCTTGCTGGTGAGCTGACAGTGGATTTCCTCGACGTCGGCCAAGGGGATGCCATGCTCATCCGTGGTGGCGGAAAAGCTGTGCTGATCGATGCCGGCATCAAGCGAGCACGTGTCGCCGCGCAGCTTGCAGCACTCGATGTTACGAGCCTCGACCTGGTCATTGTCAGCCATCCACATGCTGATCACATGGGTGGGATGGAACAAGTCCTACGCAGCATGCCAGTCGGCTTGTACATCGACAACGGCATGACCCACACCACACAGACCTACGAAAAGCTGATGGTGGCGATCGAAGAGCTGGGAATCCCCTATCGAAGCGGCCGTAGTGGAATGGAGCTCACACTTGGCGACGAAGCCGTCATGAACGTGATTCTTCCAGGCGACACGCTGTTGAGAGACACACGCTCGGACTTAAACAGCAACTCCGTGGTGGTCGTACTCACCCATGGCGAGATGGATTTTCTCTTCACGGGCGACGCCGAAGAGCCCACCGAAGCGTTGCTTGCTCGTCAGGACCTACCCAGTATCGACGTTCTCAAGGTCTCCCACCACGGCAGCGACCACAGCAGCTCGACCTCCTTCCTTCGCAGCATCAATCCGCCCGTTGCTGTTATTTCATGCGGCGAAGACAACCGCTATGGCCACCCCGCTCCCGAAGCTCTCGAGCGGCTGAGCAGCGCCGGCGCTCTTGTTTATCGCACTGACCAATCAGGCCACATCCGCGCCATCAGCAACGGGACGACCGTCGAGATGCTCGAGCTGGGCAACTTCACCGGCATCACCGTTGAGCCAAGAGCTATGCGTCAGATCGGCACACCGTCCGTGTCTGCAAGCCCATTGGACCTGCGCACTCGACCAACACTGCAGACGGTCCCGGAATACTCCAGCCCAGCAGAATCAGCAGAATCAGCAGAATCAGCAGAATCCGCAACGACTTCGACGTCCGGCCTGTCATTGTCCGGCGTGCGGAACGTGCCTGTAGAGCCGCCACTCACTCCCAAACAACGCCGTAAGCGCGAGCGTCAAGAACGACGCGACGCGCGTCGCCAGTAGAGGATGTACCCCATGGATTTGATGATGACCGTGGACCGAATCGAAGGGAACATCGCAATCGTGGAGTTTGCGGGAATAATGGTGAACCTTTCGGTGTCTGCGCTGCCTGCCGGCACTACCGAAGGTACCCGTCTCAAGGTAGACTTGACCCGTCTTCCAACCGAATCAAGCGACGCGCAAGCGCGTTTAGACCGGTTGCGCCAAAACAGCCCTCCGGGCGACAGTATTGACCTCTGAACGGGAGTTCCCTATGTTCCGCATCGTCCTGACCCTGATGCTCTTCCTGTTCGCACCCTTTGCGATGGCCAACCCAGTGGACATCAACTCAGCGAGCATTTCGGAGCTGGATTCCCTACCGGGTATCGGTCCGAGCAAAGCCCAAGCGATTGTGACCTACCGGAGCGAGAACGGTCCCTTCAGCTCAGTAGCAGATCTGGATAATGTGCCAGGGATTGGTTCTGCGACCCTCGAAGGGTTGCGAGACCAAGTGTCGCTTGGCGACGGCGCCGCTCCAGCGCAGGCTTCGACCACAGATGCTCTCGCACCGGCGGCTGCCCCAGCAGCAGCGGGCCCTCGCATCAATGTCAACTTGGCATCCGCAAGTGAGCTCCAGCGGTTGCCGGGTGTCGGAGCAACGAAAGCCAGCGCAATCGTTGAAGACCGAACTACAAACGGCCCATTCACGAGTTGTAATGACCTAGTTCGGGTGATGGGTATTGGCCCAGCGACCGTTTCTAGCCTCTCTGACCAGTGTGCCGTTGAGTAACTCAGGCGCTGCTCCGTACTCTAGCGTCATGCACTGTGGGTTCACGCCATGGCGGTACCCATGCGTCAGTCGCGGAACCTAGCGGAGGTAAGCGAAGATGCCGCAGCAACTTGAACAGCTGCACATCATCAGCACGGCTACGGCAATTACTGCAGGAAGGACCCATTTCGGCCGGCCTGGGACTTCGCTTTCGTAAGTCCCTGGGCTCTGACGCTCGACTCGCATTGCGACAGGGGCCCCCCCGGCTCGGCTCCGAGCCAAGGCACCGCGCACGCGACCGGCATCTAACTTTAGGTTGGTCGCCCAAGGGTCTGAGCTTCTTCCGAGACCTGGACCATTTCGCGTCAGCCGGCCCGCACCGAGCTCAATGCGGTTCACATCCGCATACTCCAGTGCGATAGCAAGCCACGTGTCCGACCCGAAGAAAACTCCGCCAACGGGACGGTTGTAGCCGACGGTGGCGAGCGTCTCACCTGTTGACGAGGTGAGCAAAGATACATCAGTGGCCCCTACTCGCGCGGCCAACAGCCAGCCATCAGCCGAAACCGCAACCGCTTCTACCGGTCCGCCGGGGGCAAACATGGACACTACGGGGCTCTCCGAGGGGTCCGCTGTAATGACCAGCAGCTTGTCTGCCGCCCCGACTACCCATGAACCTTGGCTTGACCACGCGGCCATATGCGCCGGCGCTGGCACAACGACTTCGCCAACAACACTACCAGTCGTCCCATCAATCCATACCAGTCTACCGTCCTCTGTCGTGACGACAATCCGGCTTCCGCTCGTATCTTTCGCGACAGAGTTTGCTCGCGGAACGGCAGCATCCACGACATGGCCACCAGAGCCGTATACCCGCACGCCAAAGTCCGTAAGCAGCGCCACCCCTCCGTAAGGGTCCGCTGCAATACCGAGACAAGCCACATCGGTCGAGGTGACATCCACCCGCTGGCCATCAAAGATACGCCAACGAATCAACACACCGTCCGAGTCTACGCCGACGACGTGGTCGCCACTGATGGCCAAGCCTACGATGATTCCGTCGGCGAAGTCTTTCCACAGAGGCGAATCGTCGACCCCCGAGTATGCGTAGACTTCTGGACCGTCAGCCGTGACATAGACACGGCCACGACCGTCGTGAGCAAAGGGTGCCAAAATGCTCATGAGGTTTGCCCAGATTCGTCGTCTTCAACGACCAACAGCAAGTCGTCAGAGGCCGTCAACGTTGGCTGCAGTGGCGTCTCGATGAGAAACCGGTCCAAGTCGGCGTAAGGACCCAACAAAGGCGGAATCGTCGGCAACCCTTGTTCAGCGGACGACGGCATGCGCGGCTTGTCGAACTCGCTGGGTGGCCTCTGCCACACCATGCTCCCTTCCTCATGGTCTTCCAAGACCAATACGGCTTGCTCGGCGTCGGAATTGGGCTCAGAATCATCTTCTGCGAAACCTAGACTCAAGACCGCAGTATCATCCAGCACGGCATCCGAAACGGGGTGTGCATCTCCCAACTTTACTAGTGCCGAGATTGCCCCAACCCCACCCTGGCTATTCTCCCAGACATCCGGTGAAGCGCCAATCTGATCCAACACTGTCGCTAATATTCGGGTGATGTCCTGCACGGCTGCACGAGCGCGTTGCTCACCGCTCAATGACTGAATGTGCTCCCACCACGATGCCGGAGCACGCTGGCGATAGAAGTCCAACACCCCGACTGCGGTCGGCTGCCGCTGCCCAACCAAGTCTACCCGCCAAGCACTGACCATCAACACCGCTCGCCAAGCTTCCAATGCAGCAAGAGATTTGACGAGTAGGCGTCCGGACTGTCCAACTCCGCGCACCGGGTCGGTCTTTCGGAAGCATCGCCGTGCGCACTCAGCCGCAGCCAGTGCCAAGCTCGCGTCTCCGGACTTCAGGGCATGCTCACTGATGCGCAACATGGCTCCCCCCAACCCATGTCGGTGGTCAAGCTCTGCCAGAGCACTGGCTCCCTCAATGAGCAAGTCCATGGCGTCGTTACGACCTAAGCGACTCGCGACTTCACCAAGCCCTAGCAGACAGTAGCCTTCCATTTCTTGGTCGCCGGTTGCGCGAGCGAAAGGTAAGGCAAGATCATAGTAGGATTCCGCCGAATCCAAATCTTGGGACTGCAAAGCGAGGGCAGCGGAGGCCGCAAGGACTCGACCCTCGTACATTGGATTCTTCGACTCGGCAGCCTTCGGTTCGGCGACCGCTAGTGCAGTCTGCGCAGCCTCAAGATTTCCGCGAAGGCGCTCCAGCTCTGCGATTAGCAACAGGGTGCCGACCTCTCCATCCACACTGCGATTCTCACGGTAGGTCGCCAGCGCGCGGTCCATGCTGTCACGGGCCTCTTCGTAACGGCCTTCGCGCATAGCCAACCGAGCCAGCATATTCCAGACACCAGCAACGGCGTCAAAGTGCCCCAGCTTAGAGCCTAAGACCCGAGCATGGGACAGCGCTGTTCGTGCATCAGCGCGAGCACCACGCCGAACCAAAACCTCACCGAGCAACACTAACGACGCGGCCTCGCCCATGCGTGCCTGCTTCTTCATTCCCTCAGAAATGCCGCTTTTATCTATCTTTTCGAGCTGCTGGAACAACTCGCGGTACCCATTTACGGCACCACGAGCGTAGCGCTCGGCCTCGCCGGGATCCCCGTTGACGGTTGCCACTTGCGCCAATCCACGCATGGCGTGGGCCTCACCAAGCCGCAGTTCGGGTCCTCGGAACTGAAGCAGAGCGGCCTCGAAGTACATTCGAGCATCGACCGGGTAGCCTTGCCTGACGGCTTGCTCTCCGTTGCTCAAATGTAGGCGTCCGGCTTCAAGCCGCTCATCCATGATGTAGCTCCATGCTGCCACTCTACCGCACTCGGCCATTTACGTCCCCCGCTAGGTGGAGGTACACGGCCGAATGTTGACGCCTAAACGACAAAAAACCCTCATGCATTACTGCATGAGGGCCTTTTGGTTGGCACTCGGAAGCTTGGGGTGTGTCCCTTCAGAGTCTTAAGTTGAACCTCGACGTAAACTCTACCAAAGCAGACCTTACAAGCACTCATGACGTTGGATTAAACTTCAAGGTCGCAGGAGCCCGAGTGTTCGGTTCGTTCCCACACACAATGCTCACGTGCTCGGTGATTGCCACCTCACTGTCCCTCTTGACCTTCTCTCGTTACCGAGCGGGGTCTTCAGGGAACCGCTTACATGCGCAGACAGCACCGAAATGCTCTCTTGCCGCCTTCTTGTCTTTTGCCTCATCTTCAGCGCACTCTTCTTTCAACCGGGACGCTCCACGCTGTGCAAGCACAGCAGCGACCCTCCTCTCTTGAGATTCACGGGTGTCTTCTCCGTCGTATTCCTTGTCCGCGTCTACTCCCAGAGTGCCGAGGCCCTCCTTCGGTTGTCAGGGTGCAAGCCCCGCCAATCACGTTTCGACTTCACGGTTTCTCACCGCCATGCCGCTTTTCTCCGCGTTCAAAGCCGCGAGCCTATTGCATCTCGCATCCGACCATGAAGTTCGATGCCTTTCCAACTTCCGAATCCCGCCATGCCGAAGCATCTCGGGGGATCGTCGTCTTCCCTGCACCGCTACCACCCCTCGAAGAATTCCCCTTGAACAGGCCGTACCGCATCACTGCGGCCATTCCCTACTTGGCGTTACATCAGATTGGGCCACGCCTATCCGAAGATACACGCGGGACAGCCAGTTTCCTGACCACCCTGCCACGCTGTACGAATACAGTTGGCAACTCAACCCCTGCGTGTCGGTAAGGCTCCGACCATCCGAAACCGGACAGTCCCCACGTTACCGAGTGCATGTACCGAGGTACATCCACAGGCCATCGCTGAAACACACCTTTGTCGAAGACAAAGACAGTCGCCTGCCGCAAGCGACAAGCCAAGTCAACACAACCAAGCTGCAGCGGCCGACGAATCGGGTTTCCGCAGCTCCGCTATCAAGTCGTACAAAGACCGAAGTCTTCATCCGCCGTTTCCACGGAATCTCTCACGAGTGAAAGACTCTCATCGCTCCTCACCACATCTCCTCACCTATACTGGGTTTCCCCAGCCTAACTTCAGAAACGAACGTTAGAGGATGCTCACCTTCTAGGTGTTGCTCCGTGTTCAAGTCCGTAGTGTCTACGCCCGTTTCCGAGACATCGACACCCTATCCTTCCTGGGCTTCCATTTCCCCTCTGGAGTTCTCCCAACCATCGACGGTCCTGCCATGTTTCCTGGCAGTGGTCCAAGGTGAAACACCTTGACTAGGCGGGCGGTACAGTGGTCTGCACTCGCCCAACCAACCCATCCCGCTAGTCGTCGCTTAAAGCTTCCGGAGAAGCGTCGGCGCGAGTCGCGTCTTTCGATGGAGGGCCGTACCTTCTGAGGCAACGCAAGCGTCGCTCTTCTGGCCGTTTCCTATGAGGTTTGTGACGTCAAACAACAATCCGAAGATTGCGCTTCGGTCGGTCCCCGGTGTTCCCGAGTGCCACAAACACTACTGCAGACACCGTGCCAACTTTATCAGACCGCAGACCCTAGCTTTTCCAAGGGTCGACTGGAAATGAATTTCTCACAAGTCGGAAATGGAACGACACCGGCTTCGAGAGCAGAGACTCTTCGCTTAAATTAAGGGGCCTTTGAACAATGTTTCACGATACAGATCCATAGATCCCTTATGAGAAATCTATTGCACGTCACTCATCGCTAAGAGGTGGAGCAATAGTCGGCGCCGCCAGCAGCAGCCACACACAGCTGGTAGGCAATGGTGTCGTCCTTGCCAGCGTCCCGAGCAAACTCAAGCCACTCGCGGGCCATCGTCTTTGCCTCATTGCGCGCATCTTCCCGTCGTTCGTCGAGCTCATCCGTCGCTGCAGTCGCGTAGCCAGACTCCTCCTGCTGCCACCGTTGAGTAGAGACGACTGCTTTGAGTTTTAGCAACCCGTACACGCGTGCAACGGTTGTGTCACCAGGAGGGAACCGTGTTCGATTCTCGAGTGCAACATCGGCCCACCGAATCGCCTGCATGGCGTTTTGCGGACCTTCTCGGGCAAGGTAGCGCGAGAACTTGTAGCAAATATCCGGGTCGCTCCGATCAATCCGTTCGAGGTGGCGCTCGGCGACGGTCGCCCATCGATGGCTGTCCTCTTTCGCCCACGCATCAGCCATCAGTAGAAGCGAGACCTTCCTCATATACGTCTGGCGTTCACTGGCAGCCAGCGCGTCCTCTAGGCAGATGACCTCCTCATCGGCCAAGCGCCCGAGCAAAGCAGCCGGTTCCAGCGCAATCAAGTCTCCACAATCGGCCTCTTCCCGAAACATGGCCGCCATATCGAACACATCATCGTCTTCGTCTTCATACGACGACAGATCGAGGTCCACGAACGTCGGCGTCAAGTCCGCGGGAGGTTCCGCTGCAATTTGAACAGTTGGCGTCTTTGAGCGTCCGCTGCACGCAGCGACCCACACCAAGGCTAGCATCCATGACCGACTCATCCACGCTCCATCGCACATAGGCCCCTACTATACAGGCCCACTGTCACTGGGTTGCGCTTTGGCATCTCCTCGACCGGTCAGGGCACCGTGCTCGGGCGTAGCGGGACGTTTTCCAGAGCCATCGCTTGGGTCCACGACAAACGTGGGCAAAGCCACACCACTGACGACGGCGCGCAGTCCATCCATGAGCGCCAGCCCCTCAGAGACAGAAACTCGCAGATGCGCCGTTCCGGGCACGGGGTCGGTTTGGTGGAGGTAGTACGGAAAAACGCCACGCCGGACCAATCCACGACACAAGGAAGCGAGAGCGTCGACGGAGTCGTTGACACCTCGTAGCAACACGCTCTGGTTGAGTACCGGCAGTCCCGCATCGACAAGTCGAGCAAGGGCCTGATCGACATCGGGCGCCAGCTCTGCCGCGTGATTGGTATGCACGACCACCCAAACTGGCCGTCGCTCACGCAGCCCCGCCACCAACGCAGGGGTCACTCGCTGCGGGTAGGTAATGGGGGCGCGCGTGTGAATTCGAACGACAGGGACGCGCTGTTGTAGACGGTCGATGAGTGCAAACAGCGCGTCATCTCTTAGAGTCAATGGGTCGCCGCCACTGAGGATTACCTCTTCGACCCCCGAGCTCAAAACATAATCAACAGCACGTTCCAGCTCAGCGGGAGTCGGCGCAAGCTGTTCCCCCGGCGCATGAGTCCGACGAAAACAGTAGCGGCAGTACAAGTGGCACTGCTTCGTCACCATCAAGATCAAACGGTCAGGGTGCTTCTGGACAATCCACGGAACCGGGCTCTTGGCCATATCGCCCACGGCATCTACAACATCTCCGGGATGCTGTTCTAGCTCTAGCGCATCCGGTAGGACCTGCCGTGCCAGCGGGTCATCGGGGTTAGTCATATCCATCCGCGCGGCAAAGCTACGCGTGACGCGCACGGTGAAAGTCGCATCCACCCTCTCCCATACAGGGACGAGATCTGGGCGAGCAGCCTCTATCTCCGGTCGACCGACCACCCCTCGGAGTGACGGTTCCTCAGAGCCGCGATAACCACCGTCCTTCATTACACCCTCACTAGGAACGCACCATGTATCAAACATCAGACATCAAGAAAGGCTTAAAGATTGAACTGGATGGCGCTCCCTGGACCGTCGTAGACTTCCTCTTCGTCAAGCCCGGTAAAGGCTGCGCTTTCACCCGCACCAAGCTTAAAAACCTCATCACGGGTAACGTGCTGGACCGCACCTACAAGAGTGGCGAGTCATTGGCGGAAGCAGACGTCGAAGAACACACGATGCAGTACCTCTACAGCGACGGTACCGACTTCCACTTCATGAACATGGAAGACTTTTCCCAGCTCGGTATCCCCGTTGAAGTTGTGGGTAAGACCAGCGATTTCCTCGTCGAAGAGATGGAAGTTCAAGTGCTGTTCTTCAAGAGCAACCCTGTGAATATCGATCTACCCAACTTCGTTGAACTGGCAATCGAGTACACTGAGCCTGGCATTAAGGGCAACACCTCGCAGGGTGCCACGAAGTCGGCCACCCTCATCACCGGTGCCGAAGTTCAAGTTCCACTGTTCCTCGAGCAAGGTGAAATCCTCAAGATTGACACCCGTACCCGCCAGTACGTCTCCCGCGTACGATGAGCGCTCTCGGATTGCGCCGGCGGGCAACGGTGCTCGCGGCGCTCCGAACCTGGTTCGCCAACCGGGGATTTCTTGAGGTCCCCACCCCCACCCGCGTCCCCTCGCCAGCCATGGAGGAACACCTTCACGGCCTTCCGGCTGGAGATGCCTGGCTCCGCACGTCTCCCGAGTTCGCTCTCAAGCGCGTCCTAGCTATGGGACTCCCTCGAATCTACGAAATTGGCCCCTGCTTCCGCGCCGAAGAGTCGGGTCCGTGGCACGGAACAGAGTTCCTGATGCTCGAGTGGTATAGGGTCGGCGCTCCACTGTCAGCATTGGTGGACGACGTCGAGTCCCTGGTGAAGGCCTGCGCAGATGCCTTGGTTGTTGCCCCTCCCGAATGGACGCATTGGACGGTCGCACAAGCGTTCTCAAACCTTGCGCATGTTGATCTAGCGACGGCGACAGCGACCACGCTCAGTGACCATGCCGATGACACCTGGGACGAAGCATTTTTTCGTTGCTTCTTAGATCACGTCGAGCCCAGACTGCCACCGGCTACCTTCCTGAGTGACTGGCCAGTGTCGCAAGCGGCGTTGGCTACCATTCGTACCGATGCTCACCCACGCGCCGAGCGGTTTGAGGCCTACCTTAACGGTGTTGAGCTCGCGAATGCGTTTCATGAGTTGGTGGACGCGGCTGAGCAGCGCACCCGCTTTGAGGCCGCAAATCACGAGCGGATAGCGCTCGGATACGAACCTCACCCTGTCGATGAAGGCCTCATCAGAGCCGTGGGCCAGATGCCACCAACCAGCGGCATCGCGTTGGGAGTGGAACGATTGGTCGCAGCTCTGTGTGGTTGGGACAGCATCCACCCGGGACGCGTGTCAAACGACGCCGACTAACTACGCAGCGTCTCCACCATCGAAAAGCCCAAGCTGGTCATCTGGCGCTTCCGGAGGCAGCGGGTACTCGCCGGTCATGCAGGCACGACACCAGTTGACCGGCTCATCGCGCCCTTCATTCAGAGCCGCTTTGAGCGAATCCGCATCGAGAAAGGCCATGGTCCGTGCGCCTAGCCATGTAGCCACAGCTTCTTCGGTGGAAAAGCGGGGCAGCGTCAGTTCTTCGGCAATCGGACTGGACACGCCGTAGCGGCAGGCCTGGGTGGCAGCCGGGCTGGCACAGCGAACGTCTACAGAACTCGCTCCAGCGTCACGCAACAACTGCACGGCGTCGCGGACTGTACGCCCGGTGCCCATCTCGCTAACCACCAATGCCACGCGTCGGCTGGCGACCATGGGTCGTACAACGGACCACTTCAAGCGGGCGTCGAGCGAAGGAATGGACCGAGGAGGACGGACGGGGTTGTGGCCATGATTCTGCACAGCCACCAGGGCCGAGCGGAACGGCAGACCACACGCACGAGCAAACCCAAGAGCCACAGCAACGCCAGACTCGGGCAGCCCCACTACAATGTCTGCGTCCATTGGAGCGCGCTCTTTGCCTAGACGCTCACCAAGCTGCTCGCGTAGGTCTTGTGCTCCAATGCCAAACGGCAGCGAAGAGGTACCCGCAAGGGTGACGGGCTCCCGCGAACATGGCGAGACCTCGCGCTTGGGAAACGGCCGGACGCTGGTCAACCCGCGGGGCTCCACAACAGTAAGCTCCCCCGGAGCCAATTCACGCAGGACGTGCCCGCCGAGCAAGGCAATGGGGGCATCATCGCTGCACACGGCGTGGGCGCCGTCGACTTTCGCCAATAATAGTGGCCGAAATCCGCGTGGGTCACGAACAGCAACCACCCGGTCTTCTGTCGCCACAATCAACGAATACGCGCCTTTTACCTGCCACAGCGCATCTACAACGCGATTGACGAAGGTTCCCTTTCGGCTCTCTGCAATCAGCTGTGCGATCAGCTCTGCATCTGTGGCGCCATGAAACAGACGGCCACGCTCAAGCAAGTCTCGGCGGACCTGTGCACCGTTGGTCAACCGACCAGAAAAGCCCACAGCGAGCGCGCCACCCCGGTACCGACCTACGACGGGGCGGTAGTCCCCACCCACAAACACCGAGTCGGGCACTGTGGATGTGGGGTGTCCGTACACCTGACCTAGCGCCACCGCTCCACGCAGTGAGTCCATGGCCGGTCCCTGAAAAACATCCTCTGTCGGACCGGTTCCGCGCAGCACGCGAATACCGCTTCCATCGGACACCGCCAACCCGCACCCCGCCCTTCCGCGGTGGTGCATGGCATGCAGACCCAAAGCGGTCAGCCAGGCGGCACTGCGGTGGCCGACGATAGCCAGAAGGCCGTTGTCATCCCGAAACTGCATGAAGGTCCTCGGCAAAGGTCCGCAGCGCATTGCGATGAGCAAGACGCAGCGCCGACACCTTTACGTTCAGGACCCCATCTAGTGCAAGGCGGTCACCACCGGTTGTACCGACTCGGTGCACAGGAATGTCGCCGCACACGTGCTGAATGGCGGCATCATCACTATGATTCCACGCTACGATCACTCGGCCATGGTCTTCGCCAAACAGGCGCCCCGCAACATCTCCGCCGCCGGGTGTGGTGCCGACCAGGCCGACAGTCTCGGACATGCAGCATTCGGCCAGCGCTATCGCTACACCTCCCTCGAATACGTCGTGAACGGTTGTGACCAAGCCTTCGGCAATGAGTGTACGGACGGCTGTATGTAGGGCATTTTCGCCATCAATATCCACAGGTGGTGGCGTGCCAGCGTCGCGACCGATGGTGTGGGTCAACCACTGGCTGGCGCCAACACCATGGCTAGGCGCCTGGCCAAGAACAGCCACGGTCATCCCGGCCCCGGTAAAGTCGCTTCGCGGAACCACCACTCCTGGGGCGAGCTTTCCGACCGCTCCTACCATTGGCGTTGGCAGAATCGCGCTACCCGCAGACGCGTTGTACAGCGAGACATTGCCGCTGATGATGGGAAGGTCGAACGCCTTACATCCGATGGTCAGACCATCCACCGACTCCGACAGCTGCCAGGCAACATCGGGGCGTTCGGGCGAGCCAAAGTTCAAGCAATCCGTTGCCGCAAGGGGGGTCGCCCCAACACATGCCAAGTTCCGCGCGGCCTCTGCAATGACACCCAGCGCGCCGACTTTTGGCTCCAACAACACGTGTCGAGCGTTGCAGTCAACCGTCATGGCCAGCCGGATGTCTGTGTCCGGTACCTCAACCACAGCGGCGTCTCCGCCAGGTCCAGCAACGGTCCCCGCACCCACCTCATGGTCGTACTGCTGCCACACCCAACCGCGATGGCATCCATCGGGAGAGGCCAACAGCGCCAGCAGATCCACACCTGCGTCGGTGCAGCTCACCTCTGGCACCACCTGCTGCGCCGTCAAGCTCTCGGGACGCTCACACGGTCGATGGTACTTGGGCGCATCATCGGCCAGTAGTCCGACCGGAAGCGCGCAGACCTCGTCTCCATGCCAGGTACAGCGCCAGACAGAATCGTCGGTGACTCGGCCAATAACGATGGCCTCCAAGTCCCACTTGGCAAAGACTTCGGCTACGCGAGGTTCCATTCCTGGCTTCGCCACAAGCAACATACGCTCTTGGCTCTCGGACAACAGGAAATCGTACGGTGTCATGTCAGTCTCGCGCGCTGGAACACGGTCCAACTGCAGCACGAGCCCGGTTCCACCGCGTGAGGCCATCTCGACCGAAGCACTGGTCAGACCGGCAGCTCCCATGTCCTGAATGCCAACGATGCACTCTTCTTGCATCAGCTCCAGACACGCTTCCAAGAGTAGCTTCTCGCGGAATGGGTCTCCCACCTGAACGGTAGGCCGGTTGTCGACCGTTGCGTCATCGAAGACGTCGGAGGCCATGGTCGCTCCATGAATACCGTCGCGTCCCGTTTTGGCTCCAACGTACAGAACCGGATTGCCGACTCCAGACGCGGTACCCAAGAAGATGCGGTCTTCCGCAGCAATGCCCAGGGCAAAGGCGTTGACCAGGCAGTTACCGTCATAGGCTGGGTGGAAAGATAGGTTTCCACCGACCGTTGGTACGCCAAAGCAGTTGCCATACCCGCCGATTCCAGCGACCACCCCGTTGAGTAGGTGACGCGTCTTTGGGTGTTCCCAACGCCCAAAGCGAAGCGCATTCATCGCTGCGATGGGACGCGCTCCCATGGTGAAGACGTCTCGGAGAATGCCGCCTACTCCTGTCGCCGCACCCTGGTAGGGCTCAATGTACGACGGGTGGTTGTGGCTCTCCATCTTGAAAATGGCACACAGCCCTTCTCCAATACGAACCGCACCGGCGTTCTCACCCGGACCAATGGCGACCTGTGGCCCTGTCGTGTGCAGACGTGCGAGGTGCACACGCGACGACTTGTACGAGCAGTGCTCACTCCACATCGCACCAATGACGCCGAGCTCTGGCCAGGTGGGGACGCGACCGAGCCCCTCGACCGCGCGCGCATACTCATCGAGGGTCAAGCCTTGGGCCCGAATGATGTCGTCTGAAAAGCTCATGTCAAGCTCCTAGCCAAGTGTGCGAAGAAGCGCTGACCGTCGATGCCTCCGAGGGCAGGACGGCAAGCGCGTTCGGGATGAGGCATCAGACCGACAACGTTGCCTTGGACATTACACACCCCGGCCACGTCATGCAGCGAGCCGTTGGGGTTGTCTCCCAGACTTCCATCTTCGGTCACATAGCGAAACAACAGCTGACCGGCGTCATCCAGAGTCTGGACCTGCTGCGAATCGGCTACCCAACACCCTTCGCCATGGGCAATCGGAAGCGTCAACACCTCGTCCATGGCGCTGGTGAATGGCGTGTTCCGCGACACAGAAACGCGTACGCGGTCGCAGACAAAGCGGAGACCACGATTTCGAACCAAAGCCCCGGGTAGGAGGCCGGCCTCGCACAAGATCTGAAACCCGTTGCACACGCCCAACACTGGCCCGCCAGCGTTGGCAAACTCGGTCACTGAGCGCATGATCGGTGATAGCCGGGCCATCGCACCGCATCGTAGGTAGTCCCCGTATGAGAATCCACCCGGAAGGATGACCGCGTCTACTCCCTGCAGGTTCGCTTCTTTGTGCCACAGGGCAACGGCGTCGAGACCGTCTGTCTGCTGAATCGCGCGACGCATATCTGCGTCACAGTTTGACCCGGGAAAGGTCACCACCCCTACGCGTGCCATCAGCGCACCTCGACGGTGAAGTCCTCGATGACCGGATTCGCAAGCAAGTCCTGGGCCATCTGAGTGACCCGCTCGTGCACATCGTCGGAATCATCCAGTGCAATCTCAAACACCTTGCCAACGCGTACCGACTTCACGCCGCTATGCCCAAGCCCCGCCAATCCATCGGCAATCGCCAGCCCCTGTGGGTCGAGAATGCCAGGTCGCAGCGTCACAGTAACAAACGCGGTCATTCCACACCTCCAATCGCACGTTGAACAACTTCTCGGTAGGTCTCAGCAAGGTCCCCTAGATCGCGACGGAACACGTCTTTGTCGAGCTTTCGACCCGTTCCCTTCTCCCACAGCCGACAACCATCCGGTGAGATTTCGTCCGCTAGGACCAGCATGCCATTCGCGGTACGTCCGAACTCCACCTTGAAATCGACCAAGTCCACATCCCGTTCGGCCCAGAAGTCCCGTAAGACGCGGTTTATGAGCAACGCCTGGTCGGTCGCGAACCGTAGCTCCCACGGCTGGGCCAGCTCCAAAGCCACGGCAGCATCGTGTCCAATCAGCGGGTCATCGAGGGGGTCACTCTTAACGAAGAACTCCACCAGAGGCCCCGGCAACGCCTGGCCCTCTTCGAGGCCGTAGCGACGAGCGAAGGACCCAGCGACGATGTTGCGCACGATGACTTCGACCTTCATCACGTCCACACGCTCACACAGCTGATCGGTGTCGTTAAGCACTTCAATGAGGTGGTGTTTGACGCCGTTTTTTGCCAACAAGTCCATGAAGAAGGCAGATAGCTGCGCATTCATGACGCCTTTACCAGCGATTTCCGCATGCTTGACGCCGTTAAACGCTGTTGCGTCGTCCTTAAACTGCAGAATGACTCGATCATCTGCGGTCGTCGCAAACACTCGCTTGGACTTGCCCTCGTAGAGAAGTCCAGTTCGTTCCGGGGACATGCTCACCTCGTTCAAAGGGGCGAAGGACCTATCGGTGGGCCAACACCCCAGCCACCACCGGCTTGCATCCGTTGCTTGATTGCCACGTAAAGACCGGGTCGAACACGTGCGAACAGCCGAAGACGCGGGTAGGATGCCGGTCCACCGGAGCCTGTATGCGCGCCCTCTTCCTGATCAGCCTGCTGAGTGCTTGTGGCGACGCCGACCGTCCCACAGCGCTGTACGACTTGCAGAGCGAAGACTTGTTTGATGCCCCATGGCCCAACGACCGCGTACGCGACGACGACGGCACCATCTCTCTGGTCGGCTTTCCGAATCCCAGCGCATCCGGGTTTGTCGACAGCTACCTTCAGATTGCCGAACGTCAGATGGGGTTCGGCACCAACAGCCCCATCTACATCACCTTCGACGACTCCATCGACACAGACCTGCTGCCAACCGCAACCGAGAGCCTGGAAGACAGCAGCGCTGTCGCCCTGTTCGCCGTGGCCCCAGGCACCGCGTACAACGGCGAACGCATTCCGATTCAGTGGCACTACACAGACGACAACACAAGCTTCGAGCCCAACCACTTCTTGGCTATTGCGCCACAGTGGGGCTTTCCGCTGCGTCCCAACACCACCTATGCGCTGCTCATCGACATATCGCTCGCCCAACGCTCACCGGCCTTCACCGACCTCCTCGACCGCGAGCACCCCGAGCACCCGCTCATTGCTCCCTTCGTCGATACACTTCCGCTCGTGGGCTACGGCCCAGAAGATATAGCGGTCGCAACCACGTTTACAACCGACGACCCCACCGCAGAAATGGCGCGAATCGCCCGGTTCTTACGGGAACGCGTTGACCCGCCAGTGCTCGACCAGGTCATTGAAGAGCGCCCAACGGGCTTGTTCTACGACGTCTTCGTCGGCTCTATTCCAGCGCCCCTGTTCCAACACGGTCAGCGGCCGTACATCACCTCTGGCGGTGGGTTCCAGTTCCGTGAGTCCGACGGCCAACCGATGATTGCTGCATGGGAGAACCTCCGCATTGCGGTTTCCACGCCGAACTCGCGCCAAGACCAACCGGAGGAGGGCTACCCCGTTGTCATCTACCAGCACGGTACCGGAGGAGCGTTCGACAGCTTTGCCAACTCGGACCGCCGAAGCGAGGTCGCAGCGACCTTCGCCCGGGCTGGCTTTGTCGGCATTGGCATAGACCAACCGCTCCATGGAACGCGTGCAACGCCAAACACCGACCCAAGCCTGCACAGCTTCAACTACTTCAATCCCGAGTCCGCCCGCGCGAACTTCCGCCAAGGAGCGATTGACGCCATCTGGCTCGCACAAGCCCTGACCAATGGACCGACCACTTTTACCACCGACTCCGGCGAAGAGGTGCGTCTCGACCCCGAGCGGGTCTTCTTCATGGGCCACTCCCAAGGCGGACTCACCGGTGCAATCGCCGCCCCCTTCTTGGGCGATAAGCTAGATGGGATGGTGCTGAGTGGTGCGGGAGCCGGCTTGGCCATCACCCTTGTCGAACGCAAAGACCCGCTGGACATCGCCCAGACCGTTGGCAACCTCCTCGACTTTGACAGCAACGAGACCCTGCACGAGCTCCACCCCATCAGCGGCATGGTCCAGATGCTGGTCGAAGTGACCGACCCCATCAACTACGCCCCGTACTGGAACGCAGACCCCGGGAAGTGGGACGGTCAGCAGAGCACAAATATCCTGTTGTTCAGCGGCATAAATGATGAACAAACTCCGGCTCGAACCGGCGAAGCGCTCGCCATCGCCGGCCGCCTACAACCCACCGACCCCTACCTTCCCCAGTCGGACGGCATGAAGATTCGCGGACTTGAGCCAGAGGGGAGCACCGTTTCCAACAACGTCGAAGCCTGGGACCGGACAGTCACTGGAGCGTTCAGTCAGTGGCCAACAGGAAGTCACTTTGTTGTGTTTGAAGAACGGGCCGCTGTCGACCTGTATGAGCACTTCTTAGAGAGTGGGAAAGACGGAACGCCGGAAGTATTGGCACGCTGAGCATCGGTGGTGCTAATGGCCGGTCCGGTCGACAGTCCCCAAATCAGCAACAAATCCGTCCGATGCCAACGTATTCCCTGGAGTGCTCATGGACATCGTACAGGGCATGTCGTGCGCTGAGCACGGTAGAGATGCCGTCCGCGAGGCAGTCGCTGGCTGGCTGACTCCGCCAGACATTCCGTTCGCGTTGTGCTCGGCCATCCAAGGCTCAACAGACGTCGTACAAGCGTTGACGGAACGCTTCCCAAACGCGGTCGTTGCTGGGTCCACCACGTCGGGTGAGTATTTAGACGGTCAGCGCTACCACAACTCAGTCGTTGTCACTGGGCTGTGCAACTCCGGTATTGAGTGGGCCACAGGACGTGTGACGGACCTCGAAGCCATCACGGGCCAACGTGCAGACGCACCCATCAGCGGTCTCTTCCACGACCCCGGCACACCCTCCGATGATGTCGACCCAGAGGACTTCTTCACTATGTCGTCCATGGACGGCAAGTGCAGCAATGAAGGGACCATCTGCGCCCTCATCGATGGCGCGCTGTGCAGCGTTCACCTCGCCGGTGGCAGCGCAGGAGACGATGCGACATGCCC
>JBLHSN010000036.1:0-27777 GCA_047626195.1 Myxococcota bacterium | reverse complement strand
TAACCGCGCACCCGAGCTTCCGTCCCTCGATAGGGGTCAACTGGACGCTCTGTTCGCCTCGATTGCGGCGGAGACCGTGGATGCTCGGAGTGGACCGCTCGAGACGCTGCGCGAGCTGCCCACAGCCAGGCGCGTTGGCCTGACGATTGCCTTTCAGGTCGTGGTTGCGGCCGTGGGCATTGGCGTGCACATGCCACGAGGGGATTGGGGGCTGGTCTTGGTACCACTGCTGGTCATTGGCGTTCTCGGCGGGATGGGTAGTGCGGTTTCGCTGAAATCATCGGGTACAAGCTCGACTCCGCTGGGTCGTCTGTCGCCGTGGTTACTCATTGTTCCGGCTGTCGTCGCGTTGCCGAATCTGTGGCCCGGTAGGACCGGACTTGGTTTCTGGGAAGCCATGCCCATCCACATTGGATGTCTGCTGGGCAGCGCCATGATCGCATTGTTAGCGACCTTGCCGTTCATCGTCATGGAACGCCATGGGTTGCTTCGTCGGTGGTCGTTGCTGGCAGCGGCTGGGTCGGCTGGGTCCATCGCCTTCGTTGTACAAGTCGCCACCTGTCCGCTGACAACCTTTGAACACCGGTTCTTCGCACATGGTTTTGCTGGTGTGGGCGTCGCTGCGGTCCTAGTGACGTTCGTTTGGATTCGGAGTCGGATCCGCGGCTAGGAGTCTCGCGACGGTTGTTTTTGCCCCGCCGCGTAGTTTTGCTTTAGTTGGACGGGCACGGGTCGATGAAGGCGCATGCGTCCTACCGACATTCAGACTTGGTCTACCCATGCGACACGACTGGGCTTGTTCCCGGCCATCGCATCTCATGCGGTTGCTGTGGTCTCCAACCCAGATTCGTCTGTCATTGATTTGGTGCGCGTTGTTCACCGTCATCCCGCCGTCAGCATGCGCATCGTTCGCCTGGTCAACGGACCTTTCTACGACATGCCGCGTCCGATTCATCGTCTCAACGATGTCTTCGTGCATACGGGAATGGCCGAGGCCTTGCGGTTGATCTTGGCGGTGTCGATTGGTGCCCAGCTGTGGGACACGCTTACCGGTCGACGAACCGGCTACCATGCGATTCGCGTGGGTGGATTGGCTCGGCTGATTTCTCTTCGCACAGCCGGCGTCGACCCTGGAGATGCCTTTCTTACCGGGTGTCTACACGATGGCGCTATGCCCGTCTTCTCCGTGTCTCACCCTGGATACGATGCGATGGTCGCCGAGTGCCATGGGGACAGGCTGGTGGAGGCTGAGCGGGAAGCGCTGGGTGTCGATCACGCGGCTCTGATGAGTACTTTACTACTTCAATGGGGTGTTGCACCCCGAATCGCTACGGGTGTGCGGTGTCACCACGACCCGGTCACGGCCGCGACCGACCCCTTGGCTGTTGTGGTGCAAGTGGCCGACGCCATCGACACCGTGATGCAATCTCAGACACCGACCCAGGATGCTGTAGGGCAGTTGGTGACTTTGCCGGCCTCACAAGCACTCGAAATTCGCGCCGAAGAGATTCATCACTGGCTCGACACGGCCTCTGGCAAGGTTCGCGTCGCCGGATAGTTCCGCAGCATGACCGAGCGACTCCGACGCTGGCGACTCGTCCTAGGCGAACCGGCCACTCCTGCGATGCCTGCCGAGCTGTCCGAGATGGACCAGCGTAAGGACCGGGCGTTGGAAGCAGTGTACGACGCCGATAGAACCGGTGGGGTGGGACGGACGGCACCGAGCGTTGCCCGATGGTTGGGAGAGGTCCGAGACGTGTTCGCACCGCCGACTGTAAAGCTGCTGCAGAAGGACGCTGTTGAGCGACTAGACCTCACTCGGCTGTTGCTGGAGCCGGAGCTGTTGGAAACCCTGGAGATGGATGTCGATCTGGCAGTCGCTCTAGTCAGTCTGAGCGATGGCATGGCGGAAGATGTACGCGCGCGTGCTCGGGCTGTTGTGGACCAGGTCATACAAGAGCTTGCCAAGACGCTTCGTGGGCCGGTGGAGCAGGCGGTGCGCGGAACGCTAAGGCGTCGTCGGTCCCGGCGTCCTCGTGGTGGCGACATCGATTGGAACCGCACCATTCTAAAAAACTTGCGACACTACGATGCGGTTCGGAAGACAGTGGTTCCAGAGACGCTCGTAGGCACGTCGCGTCATGGAACACGTCTTGACCATGTAGTGCTGTGCGTTGACCAGTCCGGGTCCATGAGCGCATCTTTGGTGTACGCGGCCATTGCAGCTAGTGCCTTGGCCCAAGTGCCGTCTATCGCCACCCGCTTGCTCGCTTTTGACACGCGGGTGGTGGACTTGACCGAGCATATTCACGATCCAGTCGACGTGTTGTTCGGCGCCCAACTTGGTGGGGGAACGGACATTGGCGGCACTTTGCGAGCCGTGGAAGAGGACCTCGTGTCACCTCAGCGGACGACCGTTGTGCTGATGAGCGACTTGTTCGAAGGCCCAACTGCACGTGGGCTTCTTCAGGTGGTGCAGAGGTTGTGCGATTCCGGCGTGCGCATGGTCGGACTGCTGGCGGTCAGTAACGACGGCACCCCGTCCTATGACGCGGGCACCGCAGACCGACTGCGCCGTCTAGGGATGCCTTGCCTCGCGTGTACTCCAGGTGAGCTCGGGTCTCTGCTAGCCGCCGCACTGGATGGGCGGGACCTCACTGCTTGGGGGCGAGGCAGAGGGTTGACCTAGCACTAGTTGTCCGCACGTAGCCGCGAATCGGGAGGCGACGTGGCGTACATCTTGGTCACAGGGGCAACAAGTGGGATTGGCCGACAGACGGCTCTGCAGCTGGCGGCTCTTGGGCATCACGTTGGCGTTCACGGGCGTTCGGCGGACAAGGCGCAGGCTGTTGCTTTGGAGATTGAACGAGCTGGCGGGCAAGCGACCGCGTTCCTGGCGGACTTAATGTCGCTGGAGAACGTCTCTGGCTTGGCGGCGGATGTTTTGGATCGTTGGCCTCGTCTGGACGTCCTACTGAACAATGCCGGACTTATTCAGTCCGAGCGCCGGCTCACCCAAGATGGCCACGAATCCACCTGGGGCATCAACCACCTTGCTCACTTCTTGCTGACGCAGTTGCTGTTGCCACGTCTGAACGACAGTGGGGGGCGGGTCGTTTGTGTGGCGTCGGATGCTCACTATGGCGTCAGCGTGCCCTTCGCTGACCTAGACGGTGAGGGCTCTTATGGCGGATGGAAGCGCTACCAGCAGAGCAAGCTGATGAATGTGCTGTTCGCGGCTGAGCTCGCACGTCGCCAGAATGGGGTAGCGGTGGTCAGCCTACATCCTGGCTTTGTCGCGTCGAACTTTGGAATGAATGCGGGTTGGGTACGTTGGATGATGCGCTTGACCCGGCTTGTGCAGCTATCTCCGGATGATGGTGCTGCGACCAGTGTTTTTTGTGCGACGACGCCGAATATCCACACGGGGGGCTACTACGCGAAGAGTCGTGAGAAAGCCGCCAGCAAGCAAGGCCAGAACGAACAGGATGCCAAGCGACTGTGGGAGATGTCAGAGGCTCGTGTCGCAGCGTGGCTCTTCCAGTAGGGTTGAAAGGTTGCAGTTTCCAACTCTGACGCTCACGATTCTGCGAAAGCGATAGGGACGATGTCCCGGAGGTTGTATGCCCAAAGCAGCCCGCTTTGCTGCGGTCATTGTCGTTGTGGTTGGTTTGCTCACGTTCCTATTTGGCCGCTCATTGGTGGTCATTGGGACGGATGCGCTGTGGTTTGATGCGGTTGGCTACGGAAGCGTGTTCCAGACCACGCTCGTCGCTCAGATCGGTATTGGAGTGGCGTCCGCGCTGGGCGCGTTTGCGCTCCTGCAGGCGAACGCTGTCGTTGCCTTGTCGCGCTCTCCAGGCGGACCCGCGATGAATCCCGAGCTTGTCGACAATCCGATCGGTCAGCTCCTCATGCGCATTCCGGCGGCAACGCTGACCGGTGTTGTGTCCACCGTATTGGCGTTGTTCATTGGCCTGTTCATGTCCACGCAGTGGTCCCTACTGCTGCTGTTCCTGAACGGTGGGTCGTTTGGATGGACCGAGCCTGTCCTCGGACATGACGCCAGCTTCTACGTGTTCACTCTGCCGCTGCTGCAAGTCTTGCGCGGCACACTGTTTGTCGTCGTGGTGCTCGCGGCCATTTCAGCCGCCATCTTGTACGGCCTGCGTGGTTCCATTCGGCTCGACATTACTGAGCGTGGTGGACAAGCCGAGATTCGTGGCGTGCAGATTTCGACCTTCGTCAAGTCTCACCTAGCTGTCCTGGTTGGTGCGGGCCTGGTTCTCATCGGCGCAGGTTCATGGTTGGCTCGCTACGACCTCATGTACCAGCAGGCGGGCCTCATTTCAGGTCCAGGTAGCGCCGACATCAGCACCACGATGCCGCTGCTGACTCTTCAAGCCGCCTGCGCGGTCATTGCAGCCCCCATTGCCTTTGCGGCTATCGCCCGTGGAATCCGTCCGGCTTGGATTGGCGTGGGCACTCTCGTCTTCTTGCCGGGTCTACTGTCGGCTTTCGTTCCTGGTTTGGTTCAGCGCTACCGCGTCTTGCCGAATGAGATCGCCCTCGAGTCCGAACACATCACGTCTCACATTGCCGCCACCCGGCATGCCTTCGCGCTGGATGGCGTGGAGGAACGGGATCTGTCAGGAACAGCGGAGTTAAGCTGGGCGGATATCGAAGCCAACCAGCGCACCCTCGACAATGTGCGCTTGTGGGACCACAAACCGCTGCTGGACACCTTCTCTCAGGTCCAAGAAATCAGGACCTACTACGACTTTGCTCACGTCGACAATGACCGGTACATGATCGACGGCGAGCTGCGTCAGATCATGCTGTCTCCGCGCGAACTTGTGGCCTCGAGCCTTCCTGCCCGCGCCCGGACCTGGGTCAATGAAACCATGACCTACACCCACGGCTACGGCCTGGCATTGGGGCCGGTCAACGAGGTCACCGAAGAGGGACTGCCGCGTCTGTGGGTCAAGGACATACCGCCACAGGTGTCCTATCCAGACGACCTTCGAATCGACGAGCCGGCGCTGTACTTCGGCGAAGTGATGACCGAGCCCGTGTTCGTGTTGACCGATAACCGGGAGTTTGATTACCCAACCGGAGACGGCGAAGCGTACACCACCTACGAAGGCGACGGCGGCGTGGAGATTGGCGGCGGCTTATGGCGTGCTGCTTGGGCTCTACGACTCAACAGCAGCAACGTGATTCTGTCCGGCGAGATCAACGCCGATAGCCGTATTCTACTGTACCGGGACATCCGGGAGCGGGTGTCCATCATCGCGCCATTCTTGGGTATCGACAACGACCCTTACTTGGTCATCGACGACGGCCGATTGGTCTGGGTGCTCGATGGCTACACCGGCACCCGGCGCTTTCCCTACGCTGAAGCGTGGCGTTTTCCTGACTGGCAAACCGTCAACTACATGCGCAGTAGCGTCAAGATCACAGTTGACGCGTACACCGGCGAGACTTTGTTCTACGCGGTAGACGACAACGACCCGATCTTGGGTGCGTGGCGCGCGACATACCCCGAATTGTTCCTGCCTGGAACCGCCATGTCGGACGGCCTTCGCTCTCACTTGCGCTACCCGCAAGATGCGTTTGAGGCGCAAGCCAAGCTGTTCGCGACTTACCACATGACCGATCCACAAGTATTCTACAATCGTGAGGATGAATGGGAAGTTCCCGCGGTTGATGGCGTGCGAATGGAGCCCTACTACACGGTCATGAAGCTCCCTGGAGAAGACACCGAAGAGTTCATCGTCATGCTCCCGTTCGTTCCCAAGACGAAGGAGAACCTTGCCGCATGGATGGTCGCTCGTAGTGACGGGGCTGCCTACGGCGGTCTTCGTGCCTACCAATTCCCGAAGGACCGTGTCCTTTACGGTCCTTCGCAGGTTGCGTCTCGCTTTAAGCAAGACGCTACGATCAGCCCGCAGCTGACCCTGTGGAGCAGCAATGGCTCGCAGACCAACCTCGGCACCATGCTGGTCATTCCTGTCGAAGAATCCCTGATCTACGTGCAGCCACTGTACCTGCAGGCGTCCCAGGCGACGAGTGCCGGACAGACAGAGGCGCGTTCGGCCATTCCAGAGCTCAAGCGTGTCCTTGTCGGCTACGAGAATCGTGTAGCGATGGAACCCACTCTAGACGCTGCCCTACGCAAGCTCTTTGCGGTCGAGGTTGAGGACCAAGCGCGCGAAGACCGTGCCGCTCAGATCACCTCTGACGAGGGGCCGGCAGATGGCGGCGATCTAGCTGCAGTGGCCTTGCTTCAGTACCAAGATGCCGAGGTTGCGATGCAGGCCGGTGATTGGGCCGCATATGGCGAAGCGCTTGAAGCACTAGAGTTCACGCTTCAAGATCTAGCCGGCTTGGATGACGCACAGGAAGACGCTACCGACGCTGTCGACCCGATCGTTGAGCCGGTGCCAGAGGGGGCTCCCGAGTAGGCGTGCGGCTGCTCCCGAGTAGGCGTGCGGCTGCTCCCGAGTAGGCGTGCGGCTGTTCCCGAGTAGGGAGAGCTATAGGGAGACACCGAAGTAGCTGCTGGCAGACGTCCGAATGGGCGTCTCCGGCGGGTAGTAGGCAAAGACCGACTGGCGTCCCTGTGCGGCAAAGACGAAGCCGGCGTCTCGTGCTGCGCGGAAGGCACCGATGCTGACCTGCCCTCCGTCGACCGAGATGGTGTCGCTACCGACAGGTGCCAAGATGACTTGGATACCCTGTCCGCTTGCAGCACTGCGTAGGTCTGCCACGGTGCTGGCGAAATCTTCCGGCTGCTCGCCGCCGTAAAAAGCGACAATGGCCATGTATCCACCGGTAGCGGTCTCGGGTTCCGCCACAGCTCTGCCACTGGGAGCGGTGCTGGCCTCGGAGGTCGGCTGTACGCTTGGACGAGAGGCTGTGACGGCGCTTGGGGCGGGTTCAGGCCGTGCAATCGGAGCGACATCCTCAATAGGGGCAGCGGCGGGCTCTGCGGTGTCACCTGTTGGACGTGGTGCTGGAACTTGGTCCCGTTCAAACAACGCGCCGAATCCTTCGTCATCGGGCTCCGCGCGAACGATGGGTTCGGGGGTTGGGGGGACAGAGGTCTCGGATTGCATGCAGGCCAAGGAGGCCAGGGCAAACGGAGTCAAGCAAACAACGAGTAGGGCGCGGTGGGTCATGGGGCGAGTCTACCCCGAGTCTCCGTTCGCATCACCGTGGGACTGTCGAGTAGAGTGGGGAACAGGCCTGACTGCCACGTGGGAGACAGCATGACCGAATCCGAGCGATGGGAAGAGACTCAGCTCCGCATTGCTGGTCTGCTGGACGGAGAGTCCGATGGCATCGCCATGATGGCGACGGTGGCCTGTGAACTGCACCATGCATTCGACCACGTTCATTGGGTTGGTTTTTACCGCGTCACCGCTCCCGAGCTGTTGGTCATCGGACCGTACCAGGGGGCTCATGGGTGCCTGCGGATTCCGTTCGACAAGGGGGTGTGCGGTGCTGCCGCGCGAACCAAAAGCACTCAGCGGGTCGCAGATGTAACCACCTTTCCCGGTCACATCAGCTGTTCGTCGTCGACACAGAGCGAGCTTGTGGTGCCTATCTGTACGCCCGACGGCCAGGTGCTCGCGGTGCTCGACCTCGACAGTGACACCCTCGACGCGTTTACCGACGCGGATCAGCGCAATGTAGAAGCCCTTTGCGCCGACCTTGGTGCACGCTGGGAGAAAAATTGACGGCGACCATTGAGCGACCTCGCCTGACCGTCCAAGGAACGCTCATCCGGGGCTGTCCCTGCCCGCTGGGTCACCGTCATCATGAAGGTATGCGCACCCTGCGTGTTCGGGTATCCCCCGATTGGGGTACGTCTGGAGCAAGCGGTGGGTGGCAGCGTTGAGTAGTCGTGGGCCAACGTTGACGGTTGATCCTTGGTTAGGCGGATTGTTCGCCGGGAAATATCAGGTTAATGATCTGGTGGCGACAGGCGGAATGGGGCGTGTCTATAGGGCCCGCCAACGCGGAATGGAGCGCTGGGTTGCTCTGAAAGTGCTTCACGGGCGTCATTCAGGCGACGACACTGTGGTCAAACGCTTCTACACGGAGATGCGCGCAACGGCGCGGATCGAGCATCCGCACACCGTTCGTGTGTATGACTTCGGCCACACAGATGACGGCGATTTGTTCTTGGTGATGGAGCTGTTGCGCGGGCCCACCTTGTCCACGGTGATGGATGCCGAAGCGCCAATGGCTCCCCAGCGTGTCGCGCGTATTGGTGGGCGAATTGCTCGTGCCCTGGAAGCGGCGCATGCCAACGGCGTGGTTCACCGAGACCTAAAGCCCGACAATGTGCTGCTGACCACTCAGTACGGCACGCCGGACTGGGTGAAGGTGCTCGACTTCGGCTTGGCCCGCATTGAGAACGACACCGCACAGGATCTGACTGCTGTGGGCAAGCGGGTGGGTACCCCGTTGTACATGGCGCCTGAGTATATCGAGCATCGTCTGGTAGACGAACGCAGCGACATCTACGCCCTCGGCGCTGTTCTCTATGAGCTGGCGACGGGACAGCTTCCGTACCGTGGAAGTGCACGGGAGATTTTGCGCCAACAGACCCAGCAAGCGCCCACCCATCCGCACGTGCATCAACCACAGCTTCCGAACTGGCTCACAGATCTCACCATGCAGTGCTTGAGCCTGGACCCAGAGCAACGCCCAGCTTCGGCCGCAAACCTTGCCCGCGCTCTCGAACGGCACGCCGAGGTGGAGCGGGTGGTGGTGAGGCATGAGAAGCGCGCCAGTCAGTGGCGGGTGTTTGCCGTAGCGGGTGGGGTTGCGGCCTTGGTTGTCGTGGGTGTCATCGCTCTCCTGTTGGCGATTGCGGCAGTGTGGATGACGGTCGGATAGGCGCGCTCCTCGGTATTGGGAGTGTGTATGTCCAAGTGGTCTTTCGTCGGTTTGGTAGCTCTAGCATCGTGTGCAAAGCCGATGGTTGTGGATGTTTCCCCTATTCAGAGCCCCTCGGTCGACGTTGCGATGCCCGCTATGAACGATCAAGCTACGACGGGAATCTCCGATTCGGTGCTGGCCCAGCTGTTGAGCGACCACTGGGAAGCGACCATGGTCAACTCGCCGACCTGGGCCACCGCTCTGGGCGACTCCCGCTACAACGACAAGTTAGGTGACGGCTCTGCCGCCGCAAGTGCGCGCTCCAAAGCGGAACGCGCCGCCTTCTTGGCTCGCGCCCGGGCCATTGCTGCCTCTACTCTCAATGAGTTCGATCAGACCACCCTTGAGTTGTTCATCGACGACCTGGCCTACGACACCGCCAGCGAGGTGTGTCGCTTCGAGCAGTGGTCGATCTCGCCGCGCGGTAATCCGTCGGTTTCGTATAACGATCTTGCCGATACCCATCCGTTGGAGACGGTGCAGAATGGCCTGGACTTCACCACTCGGTTGGGGCAACTCCCAAAGGTCGTAGACGACGACATCGCCCAGCTTCGACTCGGCCTGGCGGACGGATGGGTGGTGAACGCAGACACCGCGGCGCTCGTGGTGGAGCAGGTCGAGCGCCAACTCGAATCACCGAATGAGGAGTGGGCGCTGGCCCTTGTTCGCGGCACGACCGAGTTCGGAGACGCAGAGGACGACGCCTTTGATGCGCGCGTCCTCGAAGCGATTGGACCGTTCCGAACTTCTTTGCAGACGTATTTGGCGTTCTTGAAAGCCGACGTGGTTCCTGTCGCTCGTCCGGCAGACGCCGTGGGCGTTGGCGCGCTGCCGGACGGTCCCGCTTGCTACGAGTCGCGAGTGCGTGCGTACACAACGCTCGACCGGCCAGCGGCAGACATCCACCAGCTCGGTGTGGACGAGATGTCGAAAATCCACGTCGAGTTTCAGGAGGTTGGCGAGCGGGTCTTTGGCACCCGCGACATTGGGGAGATCTTCAACCACCTCCGCACCGATGAAGATCTGCTGTTCACCAGCTCAGAGGAGGTTCAGCAGACCGCCGAGCAGGCGCTACAAGACGCGCGTGAAGCCATGGTCCAAGCGTTCGGCCGTCTGCCACAAGCCGAGTGCGATGTGCGTCCTGTTCCGGCCAACGAAGCGCCCTACACCACGATTGCGTACTACCGTCAGCCCGCCCCAGACGGCTCACGTCCCGGCACCTACTACGTCAATACCTACGCTCCCGAGACTCGGCCGCGTCACGAAGCCCGCGTTCTCGCGTACCACGAAGCGATTCCTGGCCATCACCTGCAGATTGCCATTGCCCAGGAACTGCCGGACATGCCAGCGTTCCGGCGTCACATGGGCATGACCGCATTCGTTGAAGGCTGGGCGCTGTACACCGAGCGCTTGTCCGACGAACTCGGCTTGTACCCGGAAGACGTCGACCGTCTGGGCATGCTGTCCTTCGATGCCTGGCGAGCGGCCCGATTGGTGGTGGACACCGGTCTTCACAGCCAAGGATGGACCCGCGAGCAGGCCGAGACATACATGGAGCAAAGTACCCCGCTCGCGACCAACAACATCGCCAACGAGGTCGACCGCTACATCTCGTGGCCAGGGCAAGCATTGGCCTACAAGACTGGCCAGCTGCACATCTGGGAGCTTCGTCACAAGGCCGAGGAACAGCTGGGAGACGACTTCGACCTGTCGGCTTTCCATGATGTGGTGCTTGGCGGAGGCGCTGTGAGCCTGCCGGTGCTGACGCGTCGGGTAGATGCGTGGTTGGCTGAACAGGCTGCCCGATAGACGGTGGCTCTGACGCCGCCTTCACCACCCCTTTACCGTGCTTGGGCGCTGAGACGGGGGCACCGCTCCACGGTCGTTCGTTCTTTGGGTCTGAGTGCTTGGGTGTGAGAAGGTCGTCTACAGTCGTTGTTACTCGGCAATCGTCGGCGGGCCTAGCGCTATGACGATGTCTTGTGGACCGTCCCAGGTCATGGGCTCAACGATTTCATCCCCTCTGATCCGACGTGCCATGCGTTCCGCATCGCTCTTGAATCCCGGTTTGAAGAAGATTGTTGTTGTTTCACGAGCTGTCAGTGCTGTACCCGTCTGGAGAAGGCCATTGCCGTTCTCGTTGAGGCGCTCAGCCACAGTGTCTGCGTCAGCTGACTGACCGTCTGGAGCGAGGACGGAGACGAGTGGGCGAATCTGGTGCAGGCTCCACGTTGAGCTGGCCAGCGTGACCCCACGCATGGTCAACCGACTTCCGTTTTCCAGATAGACCGCCAACCAACGGCCGTCCGGGGAGGGATAGGTGTGGATAGTGCGTACTGTCTGGCCGAAGGCTGTTGGATGTAGGGTCTCTGTCTGCACTGGCCACCAGCCTCCGCTAGATCTGCCAATTCCGAGCGTGATCACCTCATCATCGGCGCCATGGTAGGTCCATGCCTCCTCCGCCCAGCTGCCGTCCCCTTGGCTACGGACGGAGAGAGTCAGGTCGGATGTGAGCTGGCGAGTCGGGACGCCGACCGAGAATGTACGGCCTGATAGCCACTCGGACCATCCCAGCTCGTTGATGGGACCGGGTAGTGCTTCGGCGCTGTGGCGACTCTGACGAATGAGCGTGCGGTGGCGCACTCCCCAGACATCGTAGCGGTCTCCATAGACTAAGTTTGGGTCTATTCGGTCGCCTTCATCGCTCTCAAGCTGGCCATACGACGTCTCTTGAGTCTCAACGACGAAGTGACCGTTGTCTTCCCATCCGTGTACATGTGCGACGGTTGGTTCCGTTGCCAAAGCCAAGCTAAGTAGCGCAATCATTTGCCCTCCAGTCCCCAGTCTCTCATACGACTGGCTCGCTATGGCGATGCCCCATGACATCCAGGGCTCGCCGTCCGCACACAGGCGGTTAGGCAAGCCGCCAGCGGAGGCGCTTTTGATTCCCGACAGCCTGCTCAGCGGCGACAACGCCGTTTTTCTCGACCAGCAGTACAGGTCTTGGTTGGACGACCCTTCCGGCGTAGACGCTGAATGGTCCGAACTCTTCGCCACGTGGGACCGTCCCTCCGGTGGCGGGGGCCGTTCTCCCGAAGCGTCTGGTCGCTCGATCTTTCACGGTGGTGGCGACGGAAGCGTCAGCGGTACTGTGGACATCGCTCAAGTCAAGGTCGCCCAGCTGATCAACGCGTACCGAGTGCGCGGGCACATGGTTGCTCAGATTGACCCTCTTGGTCGTCGTGAACGCGTCACCCATCCCGAGCTGGAGTTGTCCTTCTACGGGCTGACCGAAGCGGACCTGGACCGCACGTTCTCTACGTCTCCACTGTTCGGTATGCCCGAGCAAGCCACGCTTCGCGACATCATGGCGCGGTGCCGCAAGGCGTACTGCGGAACGCTCGGCGCCGAGTTCATGAACGTGTTGTCCATGGAGCAAAAGCTCTGGGTTCAGGAGCAACTTGAGACGTTGCCGGACACGGAGATGCTCAACCGCGAGCAGGAAAAGCGTGTTCTGCGCAAGCTGTCGGATGCTGAGAACTTTGAGCAGCTCCTGCATCAACGCTTTCCTGGCACCAAGCGCTTTTCCCTTGAAGGCGGCGAGACGCTGATTCCGCTCCTCGACCTTACGCTCGAGCACGCTGCGAACGAAGGCGTGGACGAGTTTGTCATTGGCATGGCTCACCGCGGCCGGTTGAGCGTGTTGTGCAATATCTTCGAGAAGCCCTTCAACGTCATTGTCTCCGAGTTCGAAGACACCCGCGGCGTGACTCCGGGCTCGGGAGATGTGAAGTACCACCTAGGCTACTCCGCAGACGTCACCACCGCTCGCGGTGATGAAGTGCACTTGTCTCTGTGCTTCAACCCGTCACACCTCGAAGCCGTTGACCCGGTGGCCGAGGGGCGCGTTCGGGCAAAGCAAGAGCGTCGTGGTGACAGCAAACATCACACCGTCATGCCGATTCTCCTTCACGGAGATGCCGCATTCGCGGGGCAGGGGCTTGTGGCCGAGGTGCTCAACTTGTCCGAGCTCGACGGCTACAAGACGGGCGGCACGATTCACGTCATCGTCAACAACCAGATCGGCTTCACCACTCGCCCGCATGAGGCCCGGTCAACCCCATACGCGACTGACGTTGCTCGCATGCTCGCCGTACCCATCTTTCACGTAAACGGTGAAGACCCGCGCAGTGTGGCCGCCTGTGTGCGCTTGGCTGTCGCTTGGCGTCAGAAGTACCACCGAGACGCCATCATCGACATGCTCTGCTTCCGCAAGCATGGTCACAACGAAGGCGATGAGCCCAGCTTCACCCAGCCGCTCATGTACAACGCGATTCGCCGACATCCAACGCCGCGCGAGCATTACGCGAGTTTCCTCAAGAAAAGTGGATACCTTGATGATGCGGATGTCAACGGCATCCTCGCCGACAGTCGTCAGGCCTTTGAAGACCAAGTCGCCGCTGCCGGAACCGCCACACCGACGGCCACTGGCGGTCTGGGCAGCAAGGGCAAGCCCGATGTCTCAGCGTTCGACAAGGCCGGTGCAGCCACCAACGTCCTTGACGGTGGTGACGAAGTCGACACCGAGACCAAGAATGCGTGGGCGAGTCACTTGAACGGGGATGCACTGGAAGTCGCCGACACCACTATCGATAAGGCCACGCTCGTCCAGCTGTTGACGCGCGCGAACACGTTGCCGGAAAGCTTCAGCCCGCACGCCAAGATTAAGCGTCTGCTGAAGCAACGGTTGGAAATCGTTGACGAAAAACGCCCAGTAGACTGGGCGATTGGCGAGCAAGCGGCCTTTGCCACGCTCGTCGCTGCTGGTCTCCCCGTTCGCTTGTCCGGTCAGGATAGTGGTCGCGGCACCTTCAGCCACCGTCATGCCGTCATCACGGACGTCAAGACCGGTGCAGAGTACTTTCCGCTCCAGCACATCGCCGCCGACCAGGGGCGCTTCGTAGCCATTGACTCGTTGCTGTCAGAGGCTGCAGTTCTCGGCTTTGAGTACGGCTACAGCCTAGACTCGCCGGAAACTTTGGTGGTGTGGGAAGCCCAGTTTGGCGACTTCGTCAACGGTGCCCAGGTCATCATTGACCAGTTCATCACCAGCACCGAGACCAAGTGGCAGCGCTTGTCTGGTCTGACTCTGCTGTTGCCTCATGGCTACGAAGGCCAAGGCCCAGAGCACAGCTCAGCGAAGCTTGAGCGCTTCTTGAATGCGTGTGCCGAAGACAACATTCAGGTCGCGAACTGCACGACCCCGGCGAACTTCTTCCACCTGTTGCGTCGCCAAGTGCTGCGCCGCGTGCGCAAGCCGCTCGTCGTCATGTCGCCCAAGTCGCTGCTTCGTCACCCGAAGGCAACCTCGACATTAGACGACTTGGCGCAGGGCGCATTCCAGCGGGTCTACGACGACACCACCGTGAAGCCGAAAGACGTCAAACGAGTAGTTCTGTGTAGCGGCAAACTCTACTACGAGCTGCTTGCGGCTCGCGAAGAACGTGGCCAGAATGACGTTGCACTCGTGCGTATTGAGCTGCTGTATCCTTTCCCGGCTGACCTGATCTCCGCCGTCCTCGACCGCTTCAGCGGTGCCGAGGTTGTGTGGGCACAGGAAGAGCCGAAGAATATGGGCGCATGGCCCAGCTACCTACACTGGTTCTACGAGCACCTGGGAGCACAACGCATTCCACGCTACGTAGGCCGAGACGCCTCCGCATCCCCCGCGACAGGCTCGAACAAAGTTCACCACGCTCAGCAGGCCAAGTTGGTCTCTGACGCACTCACTCTCCGAGGCTCCTGAACCATGTCTGTTGACGTCGAAATCCCGAAGATCGGGGAGTCCATCACCACCGTGTTCATCGCAACCTGGCTCAAGCAGCCGGGCGACAGTGTTGCTGTTGGCGACAGCATCCTGGAAGTTGACTCTGACAAAGCCAGCATGGAGATTCCTTCTCCGGTCGCCGGTGTCATCACGGAAGTGATGGGTGAAGAAGGGGACGAAGTCGATATTGGCTCCGTCGTCGCGCGTATCAAAGAGGGCGCCGTCGCTGCGGCTCCAGCCGCCGCTAGCGCACCGGCAGCCGCAGACGCCGCCAGCTCGGACGACGTCAAGGCCGGCCCTGCAGCCCGGCAATCTGCGCAGAAGTCCCATGTGGATCTGCATGGTGTGACTGGAAGCGGACCGCGTGGACGCATCACCACCGAAGACGTGAGCAAGGCCAAGGCTCCCAAGGCTTCGGCACCTCCAGCGGCAAGCGCCAAGGCATCTGCAACGAAGCCGGCACCTGGCCGTATCGAGCGCGTGGCCATGACCCCGTTGCGTCGTACCATCGCTCGTCGATTGGTCGAAGCACAGCAGACCGCAGCACTGCTGACCACCTTCAACGAAGTTGACATGACCGAGGTCATGGCCCTTCGTAAGCAGTACCAAGACGTCTTCGTCAAGAAGTACGGCATCAAGCTGGGCTTCATGTCCTTCTTCACCAAGGCTGTCATCGCGGCGTTGCAGGAGTTCCCGGCAGTCAACTCAGAGATTGACGGTACGGACATCCTGTACAAGCACTTCTACAACATCGGCATGGCCGTCAGTGGGCCCAAGGGCCTCATGGTTCCAGTCATCCGCGACGCCGACCAGCTGTCGATGGCTGAGACCGAGCAAGCCATCCGCGAGGTCGCCATTCGGGCCCGTGACGGTAAGCTGAAGATTGCTGACTTCCAAGACGGCACGTTCACCATCACTAACGGTGGCGTGTTCGGCAGCATGATGAGCACTCCCATCATCAACCCACCACAAGTGGGCATCCTGGGCATGCACAACATTGTGAAGCGCGCCATGGTCGTGAATGACGAGATCGTGATTCGCCCGATGATGTACCTGGCGTTGTCGTACGACCACCGCGTCATCGATGGCAAGGGAGCCGTCAGCTTCTTGGTTCGCGTCAAAGAGTTGATCGAAGACCCTCGCCGGTTGCTCATCGAAATCTAGTTCGGCCTTCGAACAGACCGCCTCGCCTGCATTTGTAGGTGGGGCGTTTTCGTTTCCGGTTCGCGGCACGAGCTTGGGTACATGTGGCATACGCTACATTCGGTGAAGGCTGACGTTCTTCCTGACTGCTTTCGCACTCGCAGTCCCGCCCGCCGGCAACGTCTACCGCGGTGATGTGGACCTAGTTGGCGGATGGGCTCACGACGCTGATTTCGCGGAACCCATCCCCGTTCACATGTACCTAGACGGCCATCTAGTACACGATTTGTTGGCCAATGCCCTGCGGTCGGACGTGCCGTTCAGAGGCCAAGGGCACGTCTTCACCGGGGTGCCGCCCCTGCTCGGCCCGGGCTCGCACTCCGTTGTCGCCTACGTCATTGGCGTGAACAGTTCGGGCATGCCGGATGGTGACAACCCATCGCTCAACAACTCTCCGCGTGCTTCATCGGGCGAGTGCAGTGATTTCCCAGAGCCCGTTTTATCTTGGTGCCAGCTGGCATTTCGCAGACCGACATGCAACTACGGACTCTCGGTACACCCGCAACTACCGAATCGGCGTAGACACGTCGTACGGCGGAACGATTCTAGAGTTCTACGGTTCAGATCCCAGCATATCCTTGGTGAGCCAACACGGTGGTGCGGTCATCCAGCTCTCCATCTGGGGCTACGTCCCGGTTGGGCCCGCAGCATGGTTCGGCCAGGGCATCGGCGTGTGGGACCCCACCGTAGGGAGCCGATGAATCGCAGAACGCCTCATACCGGCTGTAGGGCCACGGCCGTGGCGACCCCGTCACTAACTGCCGCTCAGTGCAGTCCTGCGTGGAGGGGGGGCTGGGGCGCCGTTCAACCCTATTCAAGTCCAAGTAGTGGGGTGTGGCTGGCTATTGACGACCAACGACGTCGCCACCGTGACGGCAGATGGCGCGTCCATCGAGAGTGTGCACATCTACTCGGTCCACTTCAGCCAAGACAATGCGATGGTCGGACTCGAATTTGGGCAACGCGTCGTCGAGCGCACGGCCTACGTCGAAGTGCTGCATGATCCGGGGTTCAGGAGGGTTCCTGTCGCTGTCGATGATGGTCGCTAGTGTGAGGCGTCGTCGGAGTCGCACAGCGCCCGTCAGAACACTCAAACGGCGTTCACATCCGTAGCGGCTAGCTCACCAGCGGTAGTGCGTGTCGAGCCAGCTCGGGTCAATGCTGTCAATGGCTGCCACGGCTGCCCGAATGGCATCGCTCTCCGCCTGTGCTTTTGCCTCGACTGCTACCGACTCTGCTTCATCGCGGGAAGCGACTACCGCAGCGATGCACGCAGCACCAAGTCCGTAGGCGTTGGCCATCTTGAAGAGAGTGCCGGACTCCATCTCGAAGTTGAGGACTCGCAGAGCCTTGTAGCTCTCGATGAGGCCCCGTCGCGAAGGGATGAGGGTGTGGTTGTAGGAGGTTTCAGTTCGCTCCTGTCCCTCATAGAACGTGTCGACCGAGGCGGTCAGCCCTACGTGCCAGTCCATTCCCAGGTTCTTCGCAGCTTCGGCAAGTGCCAAGGTCCAGAAGGGGCTTGCGGCCGCTGGATACTCTTTCGGGGCGATATCGTCTGCGGCTCCCTGCCTGCACAGAGATGCGCGCGAAATCACCACGCTGCCAGTCTTTACATGGGGCTGAATCGAGCCGCAGGTGCCCACCCGAATGATGTGGCGGATGCCTACCTGGGCCAGCTCATTGACCACAATGCTGGTAGACGGCGCCCCCATGCCGCTAGTCGCGCTCACAACGCGGCGGCCGCCCGGTGTGCGGCCCACGTAGCTGTTGAGCGCACGATTCGTAGACAGGGTCTTGTCGAACGTCAGATGCTCGCGGGCCACTCGCTCAGCACGCCCAGGGTCGCCGCAGAGAATAGCTACATCGATGCCGTCAATGTCGTCGGGGCCGAAGCCGATGTGGTAACGAATGTGGGATGTCATTTGCCACTGTAACGTCAAGCATTGATGCGTGACGACAGGCTGTTCACTGTGTCCAGGCATCGTCCGTGCTCGCGGTCTTCGCTTGCTTGAGCCCACAGTGGGCTGCATCAGTACAAGCCGGTGTCCACCTCGGCGTGCTGCGGATGTTCTTCGTGGATTTCAGGAGTTTCTGGGACCTCCAGTACTTTGGGCACGGGCTCAACGGGTTCGGGTTCTCGCCGATGCCGTCGTTCGTGTGTCGCTCTGCCAAAAGTGAGGGCCAAGTGGGGCGTGGTGCCGACCCAGCTGTTGAGGCGCGTACGTCTAGACCTATGGAGAGGCGGCCTTCCCAGATGTTGTTGTCGTCGATGTCGATGGCCCAGTGGTAGCTCTTCAGAAATCGCTCCCGCTTGCCGGTGACGCATCCAAAGCTGGATGCCAACCCTTGGGGAGAGCACCCCGACCGCGAACTCGCCATCAAAGTGCCCAGACTCCAGGGCCATGCCTCGTCCGCAAATGGCCCACCGGAACGGGTAGGGCCGCCCGCACACGTCAGCCCCAAAACCCTTTTCAGCGAATTTGTGGCCTGCGCGAAGTCGCATGAGTGGTCCCAAACGAGTGCTCGTGAAGTCGACCTGCGTGGAGATGTCGGCAGTCGCTCCCACGTAGTCTTTCCTTCGTACCAGCCTAGTTCCAGTGGGAATACTCGGGCACAAACGGATGCCCACTGCCTGACGATCACCAGACACGATGACAGGCCCAGTCCAGCATCGAAAAAAGGACTTCCCGCCCGCACGCGATCGATTGCGCCCACTGTAAGGAATGACGGAGGAATGACCCTTGCGGCTTCCACCTCCAACGCACCTCGGACCCCGTCCGTTTGCTCCAATGTCAACCGCTGCGTGCTGGGAAATGCAGCTAGTGTGAGCAACAGACAGAACCAGGATGGGTGCGGATCCTTTCGTGTGAGCTAACTGTGCAGCTTCGCCTTGGATCGATGGCGTGAATAGGAGTGTGCAGGCGGCCCTGGGGGGTACCTAGCGGTCACCAAACACACTAGGCCCGCACGCCGCCTGCAATGGAATCAGACCCGCCTGCTGCCTTCACGGAAAGCCGTGCCGCCTTCGAAGAGCTTGTGGGTCGTCTTCAAATGAAGACAATGAGTGCCGCTTCGCACATAGATGTGGAGCGACAGATGGATGAAGTAGGCACGGCGTTGCTACGACATCTGTACCAAGACCATCTGTCGTTACGCGCGGAACGTGAGGACAAACGGACCCGTGACCGGCGTCGACGGCCAAAAGCGGACCGAGGCTCGGAAGTCGTCGCACGCGCGGATGTCGCCGTTCGGCAATGTCGTGGTTCAGCGCTTAGCGATAACGAAACAAGGCGTATCAGGCGGTCTTCGACCTATGGATGCGCAGTTGAACCTGGCTTGTGACCGCTTTCGCGGATGGTTCGTCGAGACATCTCTTCGGCCGTTGCCAATCGGGCATTATCCGGTGTTTCTAAGACCCTGAGCCACTCCGTTGAGTGTCGTCGCCAGCGCTCGGCCAACATCTGCGCCCGCTCGCTTTCGGGTCAGCAGACTGACCTGCAGCAGCGACAGCACATCCACATACGGATTGCGCAGCGCGATGCTTCCGCGAAGAACGGAGTTGCCATTCAACAGCGTGTCTTTTCCGCGAATGGCAAGAGTCGCATCCACCGTCCGTTGGAACTCGGCGGCAAGCTCATCAAATAGAGCCACATCACCGCCGAGGGCGTCAATGTAAAGCCGAGCGATGTCTAGGTCGGCCTTGGCACACACCATCTCAATCTTACCGAGTAGGTCGTCAAAGAACGGCCATTCGCGGGCCATTTGCTGTAGCTCGGCCAAGTTTCCGGCATCGATCTCGGACTGCAGAGCGGTGCCCACACCGAGCCAACCGGGAAGCATCAAGCGGATCTGTGTCCAGCCGAAAATCCACGGGATGGCCCGGATTCCAGCCATCGTTCCGGCGCCTTTGTCACGGTAGGCAGGACGACTGCCGAAGTGCACATGCGCCAGTTCACGAACCGGCGTGCACTCGAGGAACATCTTGTAGACATCTTGGTCCACGTGAACGCGCTGTTGAAAGAAGGGGAGTGCGGTCGCCGCCATGCGGTCCATGAGCGCGCGCCAAGACTGCACATGTGCATCGTCCACGGTGTCTCGCCAGTCCAGACGGCTCGCCATGAGTGTTCCAGCGAGCATGACCTCTAGGCTGCGCTCTGCCAGCTCGGCTAGGCCGAACTTTTGGCTGATTACCTCGCCTTGTTCGGTGATCTTGATGCGGCTATTCACCGTGCCAGGGGGGAGTGACACAATACCTCGGTATGCAGGACTTCCGCCTCCGCGACCTACTGTGCCGCCACGGCCGTGGAAAAGAGTCAGGCGGACGTTGTGTTCACGGCACACGTCTGCCAGGGCGTCTTGTGCCTTCACCAACTCCCAGGCGGCAGTGAGCGTTCCGGCGTCTTTGCCGCTGTCGCTGTACCCGATCATGACCTCTTGGCGCATGCCGCGAGCAGCCAGCTGCCGTGAGTACGCGGGGTCAGCAAAGAGACTGCGCAGAACGTCGGGTGCGCGGACCAAGTCGTCACGGGTCTCGAAGAGAGGGACGATGTCTACCGCACTCATTGGGGGCTCAGCCGCCAGGTCAATGAGCCCAGCCTCACGGGCCAGCAAGGCGACGCGCAGTAGATCTTCGGACCGACGAGCCATGGAGATGACGTACGTCTCAGCAATGGCCGAACCGGCTTCATCATGCAGTTGGCGGATGGCCTTAAACACGTCCATACACTGGGTGGCGGCGGCGTCTAGGGGCACATGTGGGCCTGCGAGTGGGCGGCGTCCGAGCAGCTCAGCGACCATTCCGTCGCGGTCGAGTGTTGGAGTTCCGGTGGCCTCGCACAGCGCATTGAGGGTAGCGGTGTGAACGTCGCTGTCTTCGCGGATGTCCATGCGTAGACCGAAGAATCCGTGGGTAGCGCACTCTTTGCGCAGTGGGGCGAGCCAACGGCGTCGGGTAAGGTCGGCTCCAGCGTCGTCCAGAGCGCTTGCGACGGTGGCGAGGTCGTCGGCGAACTCGGCGACGGTCTTGTAGATCAACGCCGCCGTGGCATTTGTGCCGGCATCTGCAGCAGCTACGGCGTCACGGGTGTTCTTGAGACGCTGATGGACGACCGAGAGGAACAGGCGCAGGGGCTCGTTCTGGTCCCGTCTGCCGTCGCGCTCAAACACATCGGGCATGCGTGAGCGGTAGCCTTCGATGGCCTTTCGCAATGCGGAGGTCTCTTCAACGACTTGAGTGGAGAGGGACAGGCGATGGACCAGTTGTTCGACTGCTTCGGCGTAGCGCTCCAGGGTGCGATGCTTGGCTCGACGGGCCGCGGCAATCGTTGTCTCTGGAGTGACGAAGGGGTTGCCGTCACGGTCACCCGCAACCCACGTTCCGGGGGTGAGGCGGGGGCCGGACTCCAGAGGGACGCCGAACGCCGTCTCAAAGGCGTCGTCGAGTCCCATGAGGACGGCTGTTCCAGCGTCTGCCAGGCGGGTTTCGAAGTACCACAGTACGGTGCTGACTTCGTCGAGCACGTTGGGGCGGTCCGGGCGGTTTTCGGCGGTTGTCCACAACAGCTCGACCTCGGTCTCTACAGCCTGAAGGCGGCCGATACGTTGGTGTTCGGGCAACGAGTCTGCGGACAGCAACAGGTCAGCGACGCGGGCCTGAAGAGCAAGCACAGTGCGACGGGTCGACTCGGTTGGATGGGCGGTCATTACCGGGCTTACTTCCAGCTTGCCGAGAGCTTCGGCAACGTCTTCGGCGGACACGCCTTCTTCTTTGAGTTGGTTCAATACCCACTCAAGTGAGCCCGGCTGCGCGGGGGTGTTGACTCGGCGCGCGTACCAACGGCGACGCCTGACCCGGTGAATCTGCTCTGCGGTGTTGATGAGCATAAAAAACAGCGTGAAGGCACGAGCGACCTTGCTGGCCGTCTCGATATCCAGCGTATCTACGTGGTCAAGAAGGGGCTTGAGCGACCCACCCTCATGGCGGCGGGTGCGCGAGGCCACTCGCAAGCTCTCCACGGCTTCGAAGACGGCATCGCCCTCGAACCGCCGAATGACGCGTCCCAGCGCGCTCGAAAGGTCTCGAACGTCGGCGTGGAGCGGAAGGTCTTGGTCTCGGACAGGGATAGCAATCAACGACATCAGTCACCTCTTCTGATGCGTAAGAGGTCTCTGTCATGAATGTGGGTGGGCTGACAGAAGTTGGCGAGCTGTATTCTGTCAGCGACACCCAGCGAGCACCGCTACAGCGGCATTAGCCGTAGGTTTTGACGGGTATGCATGCTGCCCGCCGCCTCATCAGAATTGGTTTGGAGCGATGGGAAAGTCTCACCGCTCACAGGCCAAATTCTACAGTCTAAACTGTGACGACTGACCGGCTCGGCTAGAAGCCCAGGGTCAACTTGGCAGCTTCGGTCATACGGTCCGGCGTCCATGGCGGATCCCACACTAAGTCGACTTGGGCATGCGTCACGCCCTCGACAACGCTGCATTCTTGCTCAATCTTCGGCGGCATGGACTGTGCTTCTGGGCACATGGGCGTAGTGAGCGTCATGGTGATGAGGCAGGTGCCATCGTCTTCAATGTCGACCTTGTAGATGAGGCCGAGTTGGTAGATGTCGATGGGGATTTCGGGGTCATAGATAGTCATCAAGGCGTCAACTACCTTGGCAACAATCACAGGGTCACCTGCGAATTCAACCTCGGGTCCTTCAATGTCTGCGAGTGTGGTCATGTCAGGCTCCCAACATCCGGCCCGCTTTGCGCAGACCGGCGGCGAGGCGATCTACCTCGTCTAGGGTGGAATAGGCAGCGAATGATGCACGTGCCGTGGCAGGAACGCCGAAGCGTTGCCACAGAGGCTCGGTGCAGTGGTGCCCTGTGCGGATGGCAATGCCCATTTCATTGAGCAAAGTTCCGATATCATGCGGATGCGCATCACCAAAGGTGAAGGTGATGACCCCTGCCTTGTTTGGCGCAGTTCCGAGAATACGTAGCTTCGGGATCTCGCTGAGCAGCTCGGTCCCGTAGACCAGAAGGCGGTGCTCGTGCGCTGCGATGGCGTCGATGCCTACACGGTTCATCCAGTCGATGGCTGCGTGTAGGCCGACTGTACCGGCGATGTTCGGAGTGCCTGCCTCAAACTTGGCCGGTGGAGGCGCGTAGGTAGTGCCGGCGAAGGACACGCTCTTGATCATATCCCCGCCGCCTTCCCACGGAGGCATACTCTCGAGCAGTGAGGTGCGACCGTACAAGGCGCCAATCCCAGTGGGGCCGTACATCTTGTGCGCGGACAGGGCGTAGAAGTCTACGTCTAGTGCGGTGACGTCTACATGAGTGTGTGGCGTGGCTTGTGCACCGTCGAGCAGTACAACCGCACCAGCCTTGTGGGCCAAGCGGATAATTTCGGCAACCGGGTTGACCGTCCCAAGGCTGTTGGAGACGTGAATAACGCCCACAAGTTTCGTGCGGTCGTTGAGCATGGCCTCATAGGCGTCCATGTCCAAGGTGCCGTTGTCGAGCACGGGAATGACCTTGAGGATGGCGCCGGTTCGCTGGCACAACATCTGCCAGGGCACAATGTTGGAGTGGTGCTCCATGTGCGACACGAGAATTTCGTCTCCCGTGCCAATATTTGCTTGTCCCCAGGTATTCGCGACGAGGTTGATGGCCTCTGTCGTTCCACGAGTGAACACGATGTCACGGTCCGTTGGCGCGTTCAGAAAACTCGCCAGTGCCTTGCGCGCGTTCTCGAAGGCTACCGTTGCTGTCTGGGACAGGTGGTGGACGCCGCGATGCACATTGGCATGGCTGTGCTCGTAGTAGTGGGAAATCGCGTCAATGACGGCTTTCGGTTTCTGCGAGCTGGCAGCACTGTCTAGGTACGCCAAGGGATGGCCACCGACCTCTTGGTCAAGGACCGGAAACTCCGCGCGGATGGCGTCGATATCGAGATCAGCAGTCAAGGTACTCATTCCACGGACTCCAATAGCCAGGCTTCGACCAAGGTCTCAGCGTGGATACGAATAGGGTCATTAGCAATTTCAGCGATGATTTCGCGGGCGATACCACCGGTCAGCATGCGACGGGCAGTGGAGGCGTTGATGCCGCGAGCACGCATATAGAAGAGAGCGGCATCGTCGAGCTTGCCGATGGCGCTGCCGTGGGCGGCCTTCACGTCGTCGGTGTAGATCTCGAGCATGGGCTCACTGTTGGCACGTGCAGTCTTCGACAGAAGCACATTGCGGTTGTCTTGGGTACCGTCTGCCTTGACGCCGGTCTCGGTGACCACGAGTAGCGAGCTGAATACGCCGCGCGATTTCCCGCCCAGGATACCGCGGAACTTCTGATTACTCGTGCAGTTCGGGGCCTTATGTTCCATGCGCAGCGTGTGGTCGTGGTGCTGTGTGCCTTGTCCCAAGTAGACGCCAGACAGACTGCACTCGGCACCTTCGCCATTCAGGCGGGTGTGGACGCCAATGCGGGCGAGGGAGGAGCCCAGAGCCACGCTAGTACCAAAGATGCGTGCGTCTCGGGCCAAGACGTGACGATGGTCGGCCAAAAACAGGGCTTCGGGACCGTTGTTCTGGAGTACCACGTGGTGCAGCTCGGCGTTGGCGCCGGTGTCTGTCGTGGTCAGCGCGTTGGCCAAGCCATCCATGACCCACAGCTCAACGATGGTGGCTTTGGCGCCACGTTCCACGCGGATGTGGTTCTGGACGTGTACGGCGTGCCCCGTCGCTCCACCGACATGAACCAAGACAATCGGTGCCTCAATCACACTGTTTTTGGCCACGGTGACAACAGTGCCGCCGTTCACAAAGGCAATGTTGAGCGTGTCGAATGGAGCATTCAGCGTTGCGGGTGCATCTGCGGGAAGGGCAGGGGCGCCCATCGAGAGGCTGGCTTGCAGCGACGTCACGGTGACGCCTTCGGGAAGCGCATCACTCTGCGACTCATCGACCACACCACCAACGAGGACGATGTTTACCGCACCTTCGATGCGCGGAATCGCCCCATTGTATGCAACGGGTGCTGCATTGAATGTGGATTTTAGAGCCCTGAGTGGGGTGTGCTTCCACCCACGGGACTTGGGACGCGGCATGCCGGCGTCTTCGAATGCTGCTAGTGCACTCTCACGCCATGCGAGGGCATGTGCGCCACCGACGAAGGTGTCTTGATTTGCGACAAAGGTCGCGCGCCAGTCGCTCATTACGCCTCCGCAGCTGGCGGGCAGACAGGCTCGCCGTTCTTGAGCTGCTCTTCGGCCCAGCCGTAGCCATGTTCTTCGAGGGTGCGAACCAGCTCAAAGCCGCCCGTGTATACAATGCGCCCGTCGACCAGGACGTGCACGACGTCTGGCTTGAGGTAGTTGAGCAGACGCTGGTAGTGAGTGATGACCAAGAAGCTGCGCTTGGGGTCGCGCATCTTGTTCACGCCCTCAGCGACGGTCCGCAGGGCATCGATGTCGAGGCCCGAGTCGGTCTCGTCTAGGATGGCGAATTGTGGCTCGAGCATGGCGAGCTGGAAGATTTCGTTGCGCTTCTTTTCGCCGCCGGAAAAACCGACGTTGAGCGGACGGTTGAGCAGCGCCTTGTCCATGCCGACCCACTTCATGCGCTCACGTGCGGTCTTGAGGAACGTGACAGCGTCCAATTCCTCCTCACCGTTGGCGATACGGACAGCGTTTACAGCAGTGCGGACAAAGTAGGCGGTGCTGATGCCTGGAATCTCGACCGGGTATTGAAAGGACATGAAGATACCCTTCTGTGCCCGCTCTTCGGCTGACATTTCCATGATGGAGTTGCCGTTGAGGGTGACATCTCCGCCGGTGACGTCGTAGTCTTCGTGACCCGCCACAACCTTGGACAAGGTCGACTTGCCAGAGGCATTCGGACCCATGATTGCGTGGACGGTGCCCGGTTCGATGTCCAAGGTCAGGCCCTTGAGAATCGGAGTCTCGCCGATATTAGCTTTCAAATCTTTAATGTGAATCATGGTCATTCCAAGAGTTTGGCCGCTCGGGCTGTCAGCATTGCGCTGACTGCCATCTGGGCTCGGCGCTTTCGCGCCTCTCGTTTGTTCGATGGAGTGCGGCGATGCCGCATTTAAAACTGAAAAGTGGACTTGTTGGGGTCCGGACTACCCAACGGCGCCTTCGAGCGTCACAGCCAGGAGCTTGGTCGCCTCAATGGCGAACTCCATGGGAAGCTCGCGGAACACGTCCTTGCAGAAGCCGTTGACAATGAGAGCCACGGCGTCTTCTTCGGACAGGCCACGCTGGCGGCAGTAGAAGAGCTGGTCGTCGCCGATTCGGGAGGTCGTGGCTTCATGCTCGACTTGCGAGTCATTATTGCGGACGTCCACCGTCGGGAAAGTATGCGCACCGCACTTGTCGCCGATGAGCAGCGAGTCGCACTGGGTGTGGTTGCGAGCGCCGGTGGCCTTGGGATTGATCTGCACCAACCCACGGTAGCTTTGGGTGCTCTTTCCGGCGCTAATGCCCTTACTGACAATGGTGCTCTTGGTGTTCTTGCCCAAGTGAATCATCTTCGTGCCGGTGTCGGCTTGTTGATGATTGTTGGTCACCGCCACCGAGTAGAACTCACCGACGGAGTCGTCGCCAATGAGCAGGCAGGATGGGTACTTCCACGTGACTGCCGAGCCGGTCTCAACCTGGGTCCAGCTAATCTTGGAGCGGTTACCGAGGCATTTGCCACGCTTGGTGACGAAGTTGTAGATGCCGCCTACGCCGTCTTTGTTTCCCGGGTACCAGTTCTGCACCGTGCTGTACTTGATGACCGCGTCATCTAGAGCGATGAGCTCGACGCAGGCAGCGTGAAGCTGATTTTCATCGCGCATTGGAGCGGTACAGCCCTCCAAGTACGACACGTGGCTGCCCTTGTCGGCAATGATGAGCGTGCGCTCAAACTGGCCGGTTCCGCGTGCATTGATGCGGAAGTAGGTCGACAATTCCATGGGACAGCGAGTGTTCGGTGGAATGTAGACGAACGTACCGTCGGTGAAGACAGCCGCATTGAGGGCAGCGAAGAAGTTGTCGCGGGCGGGAATGACGCTGCCCAAGTACTTCTTGACCATCTCGGGGTACTCGTGGACCGCCTCAGAGATGGACATGAAGATGACGCCCTGCTCAAGAAGCTTGGCACGGAAAGTCGTGGCCACGCTGACAGAGTCAAAGACCGCGTCTACGGCTACGCCAGCGAGCAGCTTTTGTTCATCCAGCGGGATGCCCAGCTTGTCGAAGGTGGCCTTGATCTCTGGGTCGAGGTCATCTAGCGAGTCGAGAACCACCCGCTTTGGCACCGCAAAGTAGCTAATGGCCTTGTAGTCGATGGGCGTGTACTTGAGATGGGCCCAGTGGGGTTCCGTCATCTCTAGCCAGACGGCGTACGCAGCTAGCCGGTAGTCGGTCAGCCACTGGGGCTCACCTTTCTTGGCAGAGATGGTGCGAATCACATCTTCATCGAGGCCCGGAGGCATGATGTCCTGTTCAACGTCGGTCTCAAACCCGTACTTGTACTCTTGGTCAATCGGAAGGTCTTGCACTTGGCTCATGGGGTCACCTCGGCCAGCGATAAGGCTGGCAGTGGAGGGAGTGCGGAATCAACAAAGGTCTCACCCCGCATTAGGTCGGCGAGAGTGATTCCGGCGAGGGCTTGTTCGAGGGCGCTACCGACCCAACGCCACAATCCGCGGAGGGAGCAGCGAGTGCTGTGTACGCAGGAGACATGCTGGCCACTGTGGGCTTCGCAGAATCCGCCGTCGTACAACAGCCC
>JBLHSN010000035.1:0-28203 GCA_047626195.1 Myxococcota bacterium | reverse complement strand
TCCAACATCGCGTTGTCAGAGTCCCCACACCTCGGGTTTCGCGTTGCGGAGCTTTTCGGCTGCACGCTAGATGGCACAGCCGCCATCGCCAGCGTCTTGGCTTACGTGTTCATCCGAACTTTGCCCAACCGTCGAGTGGGGAAGCCAAACGGCTCATCGCACTCGGCGCAGCCGGTTGCTCTAGCCTCTGACGTCCCGAATCACCGAGAAATCAGAGGTAGAGTAGCGGTTAAGCTGAGGCGTTGAGCGCGCTGGATGCTACCTGCGCCAGCAATGCTTGCAGGCGTCGGCCGACCGCGGCGGGCTCCTTGACGGCTCCTTCGAGCAGCATGGCGTCGTCGTACAGCATGCGGGCAAGCGGCTCTGCGACGTCGCTCTTTCCAGCTTCGTGAAGAGCGACGAGGTCGCGAATGAGAGGGTGCTTGGCGTTGAGCTCCAGCACGCGCTTGCTGGCGGCGACCTCTTGGTTCACCCCCTTGAGGATGCGCTCCATATTGCTCGAGATGCCGTCGTCTGCGTCGACCAAGACACAGGCGGAGTCGGTGAGGCGGGTGCTGGTACGAACGTCTGCGACGTCGTTGCTCATCAGCTCCTTCAGCCATGGGGTGAAGGCGCCGAGGTCAGCCTTTTCTACTGCGTCGTCGTCTTCGTCTAGGTCGAGCTGGCCACGTGCGACGGACTTCAGCTCGGTACCCTCAAACTCGGTGAGCAGGTTGGTGAGCCACTCGTCGACAGGGTCGGTGAGCAAGAGGACATCGTAGCCCTTCGCCTTGAGTGCTTCGAGGTGCGGCGAGGCGAGGGCGGCCTGGCGAGATTCAGCAGTGATGTACCAGATGTTGTCCTGGCCTTCGGGCATGTTCGCGATGTACTGAGCCAGCGACATCAGACCTTCGTCGTCATCATGCGACAAGGTGTTGAAGCGAAGTAACGGCAGAAGCAGCTCCTTTTCCTTGGAGCTTGCGTGGTAGTAGCCTTCCTTGAGGACCACACCGAAGTTGTTCCAGATGTCGCCGAATGGGGTGCCTTCTCCGGCAATGCCATCCTTCTTGGCGACCTTGCCCAGCTGCTTGAGAATGCGCTTGGTCAGGGCGTCGCGAATCTTGCGAACGACGGGGGTCTTCTGGACCATTTCCCGGCTGACGTTCAGCTGGATGTCTTCGCTGTCCACCACACCACGAACGAACCGAAGCCACTTGGGAAGCAGGTCATCCGCGTTCTCGGCGATGAGCACTCGGCGTGCGTAAAGGCGGGGGCCTACCGTAGCTTCCGGGTTGAACAGATCGTACGGGCGGCTGCTCGGGATGAACAGCAGCGCGTGGTACTGGAGCGGCGAGTCGACGCTGACGTGGACCGTGAGTGCGGGGTCTTCGAAGTCCATGGACAGCGTCTTGTAGAACTCGTTGGCTTCTTCGTCCGAGACTTGGCTGGGCTGTTCGGCCCACAGAGCTTTTCCGGTGTTCGCCTTTTCGCCGTCTACAAGGATGGGCCAGGGGAGGAAGTTGCTATGCTTTCGCACGATTTGGTTCAAGCTGTGTGGGTTGCCAAACTCAGTAGCGTCTTCGCGCATGTGTAGGGTGATGTGCGTTCCGCGTGTCGTGCGCTCACCGGGCTCGATGGTGAACGTGCCCTTGCCTTCGCTGATCCAGCGGACCGGCTCTGCGTCTGGCAAGACGGAGCGGGTCTCGACGACGACTCTGTCGGCGACCATAAACGAGGCGTAGAAGCCAACACCGAACTGACCGATCAGGTCGGGGGTCTCGGATGCCTGTCCACTCTTGAGCTTCTCGATGAACGCTTTGCTGCCGCTGTGCGCAATGGTACCGAGATTCTCTTCGGCTTCTTCGACGGTCATGCCCACGCCATCATCTTCGATGGTGATGGTGTTTGCTTCTTCGTCCGCGGTGATGCGAATCCCAGGTACATCGCCGGCAATATCGATCAGGTTGCCGTGGGTCAGGCTCATGAAGTGAGCCTTGTCGAGGGCATCCGCCGCATTGGATACCAGCTCGCGGAGGAAGATTTCTCGGTCCGAGTAGAGCGAGTGAATCATGAGGTCCAGAAGCTGTTGGACTTCGGCCTTAAACCCTAGTTCACGTGCAGTCATAGCGATTCTCCAATGCAATGGAGGCGTGTGATACCTCCGGTCGCGTCGGCACATGAGCGCGGATCAGCCCACGTCAACCGCTGTCTCGGAATGCGTTCCGGCATGTGACAGCGTCGCGCCGACCGTTATGCAGCCGGCCATTCCTGGCTCGTTCTGTCGAGCCGCCACATCCCATCGCAGAGGTTCCTATGAGCATCATCGGCAAGACCGCGCCCAGCTTTGCTGGCGAAGCCGCCCACGAAGGCGAGATCATCAACATCTCCAACGACACCTACGCTGGCAAGTGGGTTGTTCTGTTCTTCTACCCGCTCGACTTTACCTTCGTTTGCCCCACCGAAATCGTGGCATTCAACGAGTCGGTCGGCGCCTTCAAGGCGTTGAACACTGAAGTCATCGGTTGCTCCGTTGACTCCGTCCACACCCACTTGGCCTACATGCGCACACCGCGTACCCAAGCTGGCGTCGGCGACCTCGACTTCCCGCTCCTGTCGGACCTTGACAAGAGCATCGCTGCCAACTTTGACGTGCTCGACCACGACAAGGCACTGCGTGGCGTCTTCATCATTGACCCTGACGGCGTTGTGCAGAGCGCAACCGTCAACAACCTCGCAGTCGGCCGCAACGTCGCTGAAGTCATGCGCACCCTCAAGGGCTTCCAGTACGTCCGCGAGCATGGCGGAACCTGCCCAGCCAACTGGGAAGACGGAAGCGAAGGAATGGCCGAGAGCCTCGACGGAGTCAAGGCCACTATCAACTAGGGATTTCCCCGGTTGAGAATACAGGCGTCGTGTCGCAGACTCGTCTGTGACACGGGGCCTGTTCTCGTTTCGCAGCTCATCTATGATCGCGCGGCAATTGGCGGCACGACGGCCGGCCACGCTTCTGTTAAGCGCAAGGCCTGGCGAGGGCCGTACTCAAGCGGCTTGTTGGCCTCTCCGCACCACATTTGGAGCGCGCAATGAATACCCCAGACGACCGTCAGTACACCGACCACGATGAGTGGGTCAAGCGTGACGGAAACACCGTTACTCTCGGTATCAGCGACTTCGCCCAGAGCGAACTTGGCGAGCTGGTCTTTGTGGATCTTCCGGAAATAGACACGGAGCTTGAAGCCGGTGAAGTGGCTTGCGAAGTGGAGTCGGTCAAGGCGGTTGCCGAGGTCTTCGCACCGGTCGCCGGCGTTGTCATCGAAGTCAACGAAGCCCTCGAAGATGCTGCGGACATCATCAACTCCGACCCCTACGAGGGCGGTTGGCTGATGAAGCTGCGAATTGCGGATGACGCTGAGTTTAGACCATTGTTGGATGCTGCGGCGTACGCCGCAAAAGTAGGGGGGTGAGCATGGGAGCGGCACCAGTGTCTTCGGCTTCAACGCGGTTTGAGGACCGCCACAATGGGCCACGTGCTGCGGACATCGACAGCATGCTGGGAGCGCTAAACCTGCGCTCGTTGTCACAGCTCGTTGACCAGACCATCCCCGCAGATATTCGCATGTCCGGGGCTCTTGACCTTCCGGCCGCTTGCTCCGAGCGAGACGCCATTGCGCGCCTAGAAGCTATGGCGTCGGAGAACCAGGTCTTCCGTAGCTACCTCGGCTACGGCTACCACGACACGCTGACCCCGCCGGTCATCCTGCGGAACATCCTGGAAAACCCAGGCTGGTATACGGCATATACACCCTACCAGGCGGAAATTGCTCAAGGTCGCTTGGAAGCACTGCTCGTCTTTCAGACCATGGTGCAAGATCTGACTGGGTTTGCCTTTAGCAATGCGTCGCTGCTCGACGAGTCGACAGCCGCTGCCGAAGCGATGGCTATGAGTCACCGCATCCTACGCGGCAAGCGGAACGTCTACATCGTCGCCGATGACGTGCATCCGCAGACAATCGCTGTCGTTCACACCCGCGCCGAGCCCTTGGGCATCGAAGTCCGCGTGCTCTCGGTGAACGACATTGCGGTGGACGACGCTGTGTTTGGCGTCCTCCTCCAATACCCAGGCACCGACGGTGTGGTGCACGACCTGACCAGCGTCATCGCCAATGCGCATGAGCACAAAGCCTTGGTCACCGTGGCCACCGACTTACTCGCCTGTACTTTGCTGACTCCACCGGCAGAACTCGGCGCAGACATTGCAGTTGGCACCACCCAGCGTTTTGGGGTTCCGCTTGGGTACGGTGGCCCTCACGCCGCTTTCTTGGCCACAACGGACAAGTACAAGCGCAACATCGCTGGGCGCATCATTGGCGTGTCGCGAGACGTGCACGGAAACCTCGCACTGCGCATGGCACTTCAGACCCGCGAACAGCACATTCGCCGTGACAAAGCCACGAGTAATGTCTGTACCGCACAGGTCTTGCTGGCCGTGTGTGCCGCCATGTTCGGCGTGTGGCACGGACCGGAAGGACTGTTGCACATTGCCCGGACCGTCCACCGTCACGCCACCACGGTTGCACGCGGAGTGGAGGCCAAGGGCTTCTCACTGCGCTCGCAGGTGTTCTTCGACACGATCTGCGTTGTCGTTGGAGACAAGCAGGATGCCATCGTTGCTTCGGCCTTGGAACTCGGCATCAACCTGCGCCGAGACGGAGACGACGCCATTATTGTGGCCTTGGACGAGACCGTCCGCGCCGACGACGTGCAAGACCTGCTGGGGGCGTTTGATGCGACCTTTGGCCAGCCCGTCCCGGTCGACTTTGGCACGCTCGCGCGCGAGTCGTCGTTCATGACCCACTCGGTGTTCCATGCCTACCGGTCGGAAACGGAGATGTTGCGCTACATCTACCGCTTGCAGGCCAAGGATCTGTCTCTCACCCAGGCGATGATTCCGCTCGGCAGCTGCACCATGAAGCTCAACGCCACCACCGAGATGCAGCCGGTCACGTGGTCGGCGTTTGGCGGCCTGCACCCGTTTGCGCCGGTTGAGCAAGCCAAGGGATACACCGCTCTGTTCACGGACCTCGAAGCGTGGCTCAGTGAAATCACTGGCTTTGACGCCACATCGCTCCAGCCGAATGCGGGCTCCCAGGGTGAGTACGCCGGTCTGTTGACCATTCGTGCCTATCACAATGACCGCGGTGATTCTCACCGCGACGTCTGTCTGATTCCGACCAGTGCACACGGCACCAACCCTGCATCTGCGGTCATGGCGGGGCTCACGGTGGTTACGGTTGCTTGCGACGACGACGGAAACGTAGATGTCGCAGACCTCACCGTCAAGGCGGACCTGCACAAGGACTCGTTGGCCGCCCTCATGGTGACCTACCCGTCGACCCACGGCGTGTTCGAGCAGGAAATCCGTACCATCTGCGACCTTGTCCACGCGGCAGGCGGCCAGGTGTACATGGACGGCGCCAACCTCAACGCCATGGTCGGTTTGTGCCGCCCCGGCGACTTTGGGCCGGACGTCTGTCACTTGAATCTGCACAAGACCTTCTGCATCCCGCATGGCGGTGGCGGACCCGGAATGGGCCCCATTGCGTGCAAAGCTCACTTGGCGCCATTTCTTCCAGGTCACCCCATCATCAAGACCGGCGGCGACAAAGCGATTGGAGCGGTCAGTGCGGCACCGTGGGGAAGTCCTAGCATCCTGCCTATCACTTGGGCGTACATCGCTATGATGGGACCGACCGGACTGAAGCGCGCCAGCGAGCTCGCTATCTTGGTGGCCAACTACACGGCCAAGCGTCTCACCGGTCACTTTGAGGTTGTGTTCACTGGGCACAATGGCCACGTTGCCCACGAGTGCATCGTCGACTGTCGTCCATTCAAGGCATCGGCTGGCGTCTCGATTGATGACATCGCCAAGCGCCTTATCGACTACGGATTTCACGCTCCGACCATGAGCTGGCCGGTCGCAGGAACCTTGATGATTGAGCCGACCGAGAGTGAGCCGAAGGCCGAGATTGACCGTTTCTGTGACGCCCTCATCTCGATTAGAGATGAGATTCGCGCCATTGAAGAGGGCAGGGTCAGCCAAGACGACAACGTGCTGTCCAACGCGCCGCACACCGCTCACGTGGTGACAGCAGATGAGTGGGACAAGAGCTACACCCGTAGCCAAGCTGCTTGGCCGTCAGAAGCGGTTCGCGGCAACAAGTTTTGGCCGTCGGTCGGTCGCGTAGACAATGTATTCGGCGACAAAAACCTGCTCGCCCGGCTGCCGTCCGAGTGAGCCTGCGCTGGGTATGGGGCGTTGTGCTTCTGCTCAGCGTCGTTGGGCTGTGGCGGCTCCCGCAAGGAGACGTGGTTCGTGCTCAAGCGCTCCACATGTACGCGGTCGAAATTGCCGTCGATGACCCCAGCGACCCGGTCTGGGTGGATGTTCACCGCGAGTGGGCTTCTGTTCAGCCGTGGCAGTCTGGATACAGTGAAGCCCGCGAGGCGGCCTCGCAAATTGAGGCACGCCGGCGCGGGCTTTTACGTGATTCGCTGGACGATTAGCTGGCTTGAGCGAAGCACTGTAGGGCTTCTACCCGGGTGGCGTGACGAAGCTTGCGAAGGGCCTTGATCTCAATCTGGCGGATGCGCTCGCGGGTCAGTGCAAAGCGCGCACCAATCTCTTCCAGCGAGTATTGGCACGGCTCAGCAATGCCAAAGCGCATGCGCACGACCTTCTCTTCACGCGGGGTGAGGGAGCAGAGCACATCGTCAATCTCGGCACGAAGCGCCGCAGTCTCGACAGCGTCACCGGGGTCTTCGGCGTCTGGATTCTCGATGAAGTCACCGATGCACGAGTCGCTGTCTTCGCCAACTTTCTTGTCCAAGCTGACCGGTTCGCGGATGAGCTTCATCAGCTCTTCAATCTCGCAGACTTCAATCTCGAGGTGAGCGGCAATTTCGACTAGGGTAGCGTCGCGTCCAAGCTTGTTGTGGAGATGCTTCTGGACGTGCTTGACCCGATTGACGACTTCGAGCTTGTAGATCGGGATTCGGATGGTGCGAATCTGGGACTCGATGGCGCGGATGATGGATTGGCGAATCCACCAGGATGCGTAGGTAGAGAACTTGAAGCCACGGGTGTGGTCGAACTTCTCGACCGCCTTCATTAGACCGATGTTGCCTTCTTGGATGAGGTCCGACAGCGGCATGCGGCGGTAGATGTACTGCTTAGCAATGGACACTACCAAGCGGAGGTTGGCGTTGATGAGCGCCGCGCGGGCGATCTCTGCGTCCGGGCCACCATCGTCAATGCGCCGTGCGACTTCCACTTCGTCTTGCGACGACAAGAGGCGAAACGACCCCATCGCTTTCAAGTACTGATTGACCAGCTCTACTGAGCCCCTGTCCTTCGAAACGGTTGCAATTCGCGCCATGTGTAGACCTCCACGTCTGCACAAACCTATGCAACGTGCGTGCCAAGTCTTATTGTGTTGCCGCCGAGGTCGGATCACGGCGTTTGACCGTCTCTAGGTCCGTACCGGGACGGTCTGCATGTCTCAACAACGCGACCTTGGTGTCCGACAACCCAACACTGTCCGAAAATTTTGACGAAAGTCTCAGCGAAGGGGTCCGATGGGGACTAATCTTCTACCGTTTCCACTCCAACAGCTGCTGCGAGTGCGTCATAAGGGTCGTCTACGCCATGTGTGACTTCTTCAATGCGAAGGAAGAAACTAGGTAAGTCACCGTCTACTTGCTCGAGTAGTAGGCCGAAGTACTCGGGGCTCTTGTTGTAGGTGCGGAACTGGCCCAGCCGTGCATTGTTCCACGGTGCCCGCTGAACGTACGTCAGGTAGCGCTCTTTTCTGTGAAGGTCGGATTCCGAGACTCGGCTTGGTAGGCCGGCAATGAGCGTGGCTTTCCGCTCCAACTTCACCGTGTCCGAAATCTGGTCGTCCTTGTAGACCGCGTCCAGATCTTTGTACAACTGGGTCATCAGCAACCGGAAGACCCGGCGGTCGTGGACCCGGTCACGTTCTTTGGCCACTTCCTCGCTACCCGGACCGTACTTGTCGAGAAGGTAGCGCTCTGCTGAGACGTCCCCGACAAAGCTTGCGAAGCTCTCGTTGAAGTTCACCGAGCCTGGAATCCACAGCGTCACATGTGCAAGCTCATGGAACAGGGTGTTGGATAACTGCGACTCGCTCCACGCCAACATGCCGGGCAACACCGGGTCATTGAACCAGCCGAGAGTGGAGTAGGCGCCCGCTGTGCGCTTATAGGTGTCGAGCCCTTCAGCCGACAGTCCGGCCATCCGGCGGTCTGCATCGTCTTCGCTAAAGAACCCTAGGTACGGCACGTGTCCAACGATGGGGAACCACCACCTCACCGTCTTAAACGCCAACGGGGCACTGGCCGAGACGTTCCAGATGGTCCGGTCCCAGGTAGGATTGATGGTGTTGTAGTGGCCGTCCACCTCCAGCTCCAGCTTCCGCGCGAAGGCCTGAATCTCGGGGATCCAGTCGAGTCGCTTCTGTTCGGCGGAAGTCAGGTCCAAATACTCACCGGCCTGTTCTAGCGGCACACGACCCCACAACAGCTCGAGCTGGTAGTAGCCCTGACGTGCGACGTACCCGGTCTTGGTACTGCGAGGAATGGCGGACAAAGCAACAAGTAGGGCAATGCCCGCTACGATGCCTAGAGCGATGAATATGCGTTTACGAGTCATGGGCGAAGGGTAGCCTGTGTCCACGGGGGCGTCTGCGCCGGCACGTCAGCAAATGCTGTGACGGATTGCTGGCCGCACGACACTTTACAGGGGTGGGCTTCCACGTTGACGTCGGCCATCCCTGTGTGCATGCGATACGGTCGCGCTTCGAGGAGTTCCTGCGTGATTGAAACGCTGATGGCCGGCGGGCCCGTGATGATTCCGATCGCTCTATGCTCGGTTGTGGCACTGGCGGTTTTCGTGGAGCGTCTGTGGTCGCTCCGTCGTGAACATACGCTGCCACGTAGTTTAGTAGATGCCATCATTGCGCACATCAACTCTGAACAGTGGGATGACGGTCGAGCGTTGTGTCACACCCGCGACGTCACGGTCACCCGCCTGGCCATGGTGGCGATTGAGTCGCGTCAGCTGAGCCGAGCTGGGCTGAAAGAGCGCCTTGAGGAAGTGGGGCGGCGCGAAGCTGCACTGCTGGAGCGGGGAACCCCGGTCATCGGAACGATTGCGTCGATCACGCCGCTGCTTGGATTGCTGGGCACGGTTGGCGGTATGATTCGTACCTTTGCCATTATCCAGACAGCCGGAATGGGAGACGTTGGGAGCCTGGCTGGCGGCATCAGTGAAGCCCTAATCACCACCTTCGCCGGCCTGTCTGTCGGTATTCCCGCTGTGGTCGCCAATCGGTACCTGCTGTCTCGGGTCGATGCCTTGCTGGTGGACCTCGAAGATATTGCGCTGGACCTCGTCGATGCGACGGTCGGCGAGGATGTGGAGACCGCCCAGTGAAGTTCGGCTCTCCACGTCGCCCAGACCCGCTTGTCGATGTCACCCCGATGATCGACGTGGTGTTCCAGCTCGTGCTGTTCTTCATGGTGTCTACGACCTTCGTCTCCACTCCTGGCATCCAGGTCGACCTTCCGCGAAGCAACTCGCAGACTCTGCAAGCAACGGATGACGACCTGAACGTATGGCTAAGCTGCGTTCCAAGGGGTGGGGTGGCGTGTGGAAGCACCGAGCTCCACCTGGGCTCTCAATCCGTCACCCTGGCTCAGCTGGCGTCCGCGTTTCAAGCCGCAGCTACCGAAGACCTTGAGACTTTGGTCGTGATGAAGGCAGATCAAGGGGTGTCCCATGGAGCTGTGGTCCGAGTGATGGACGCCGCTCGAAGCACCGGACTCACCAGGCTTGCGATTGCAACAGAGGCCGATAGCGACGACGAATAGGCCGCTTGACTACTGGCTATCTACGGGGTCAAAGCGGTAGAGAGTAGAGCCTTCTTTCGCGTAGCCAAGTTCATCCGCTACCGCGCGCTCGACGGCGACCGGGTCGCGCTCCATGGCCGACAGGTCGTAAATGAGCAACTGATTCTCGCGTTCCACTTCGGCAAGGTTGGCCTTGGCTCGCTGTACTTGTTCTTGTAGGTCTTGGTGACACAACAGGCCCTCGCTACCAAAAACCGTCGACAGCCCCACCAACACCATGAACAGTGCGGGGATGACGGCTAAAACGAAGCGGAGAAGAGCTTGGGGCGACATGGGATCCATCAAGTACGTTGGGATGTCAAGATAGCGATCGCTGATCACCGTGCAACCTTGTAGATCACGATCGGATCGGGTGCCGCTTTAAACGCGGGATACCGATCGTCAGTTTCTTTTGCGCAGGGCCCGTGTTCGTGGAGCGGCCGGTGCGCCATACTGCGACGCATGCCCCTCAACGCCCCAGACCCAAGCCAAGCACCCTTCGCCCTTCGTGTACTCATTGGTGCCCTCGGTGGACTGTCGCTGCTGGCGGGAGCGCGGCTGTACAAGCCCGCCCTCCTGGGGTCGGCTTTCGCGGCGGGGGCAGTCGGCGTCTATGCTGCAGCCAGCGTTTCACCGATGCCGGATGTAGAGCCCACCGCCATACTGGTGGCTGCTGTCTGTGTAGGCGTTCTCGTCGCCATCTTGGCCGGGGTCGCCCACCGAATGGCATTGGTCGCGATTGGCGGCGTCATTGGAACGGTTGTCGGGCTAGCGCTGGCAACCAGCTTAGCGTTGCCGATCTGGGTACCATTGGTCGGTGCTGCAGTTGGGGCACTGGCATTCCCGTGGACCCTTCAGCCTGTCCTTAAGGTGGTGACGCCGGCAATCGGAGCGGTCCTAGTGGGCTGGTCTGTGGCGATGCTCGATGCTCCGCTAGTTGTGGGAGTGCTGTTCGTTGTTGGTGTTCTCGTCCAGTTTGCCATTGTTGGCGGCGCGCCTAAGAAGGCTCAGGAAGAGGAGTGAACCCCGGACATGACTTGTGTGGGCGCTTTCGCTTGCGACAGGTTGTGCAGACACGTGCCGACCGTGTGGTGTGGACGGCGAACGACCTAGTCACCAAACGCATCGTTCAGGTTCATGTGGGTGCTACGAGTTTGCTGGGGGAGGTGCCGACCCTACAGCGAGTACAGGGTCGCGGGGTGTTGTCGTTTGTTGGACTGTGGCGCGACGGGACGGATGTGGCTCTTGTGTTTGCCCATCGCCTTCCTCACATCCGTTTGTCTGACTGCGACAAGACCAACGCCCTCCGGTGTGTCCATTGGTTGAATGATCTCGCAGCCGCCATGAGCCGTCTACAGGTGGCACGGATCGTTCTCGGCAATGTGGATGCGTCTCGTATCTGGGTAAGTGGAGATTCAGCCTGGTTGGACCCAACCGGTCCTTATGTAGCGGGTTGCACTGTGCGCGCGGACCTCACGGCAGTCGGTCAGGTCATTGCAGCCGTTGCCGACTCACAGGACGCGCAGCGTGGGCCGCGCGGACTCATGCAGAGTATCGGTCACTCCGATCCAGACTGTCGTCCTGCCACTGCACTCGGCATGCGAAGGCTGACCGGTCGTGCGCTTCGCGTCCCGAAACGCCGTGTGGGCCCAGCGCGTCAGGTGGCGTTCGCGCCACGTCGATCCCATCAACTGCTGGTACGCCGGCTGAATGATGAGTGGATCCGTGTTGGAGTGCCCGTGAGTGGGTGGGGTCGGTTGACCCGGCAAAAAAGAGCACGGATGGCTCCTGCGAATACGCGGTGGCAACGGGTTGCCTTGGGTTGGACCGATCTCATATTCGTCGGTCTATTGGGCCTGCTAGCCGCTGTTGTCATGCCCTGTGTGGGCGGTCCCATCGCGTTGTTCGTCGGAATGCGATGGCGGCGTGCGCGGTGTCGGCCGGGCGCCGGTGACTTCGTCGAGGGGGTCGAATGGGGCAGCGATGAAGCGGTTGCAAGTCTTGCTCTGGCCGTCGAAGCCGAGCTACCCCCACTTACGGATGCCGGAAGTGGTAGCGACAAAGAGGCCGGTGCTTGATTTTGTGGGGGGAGTGACGGAGGATGCGCCCATGCGGGAGTGATGCTCCCCGGAGGATCGCAGCGTGGAATTTATTGCATCCATACTTGGCCTACTCGGTGGGTCTTGTGATTGCCTGGTGACAATCTTCGTGATTGTGGGTGGCGTGTGGTTTTTCGTAATCCGCGAAAAAAGTGATGCGGACTCCATCTCCGCCGCAGCAAACACTGCGAATAAGGCGCTTGACACAGTGGGTGCCGCTTTCGACGATGATGAAGAAGACGATGTCGCGACTATTGTGGCACCACAGCCGAAGTCCGCTTCCGAGGAACCCAAGGTTAAACTGGCTCGTCCACCGCGCAGCGCGGGTGCGACCATCATCGCTTTTGATGATGACGACCTGCTGGATGACTAACGGGTGCCCAACAATCCTGGTCCCATGGCGGAACTTCATCGTCAAGCTGGCGTAGCGCTGAACCCAATGGGTGCGCCGCTGAAGTATGGTCCGGTTGCCGCCGCTTATCGGGCAGCTCATGACAGCGCGATTATTGTTGATCAAGGCCGTATTGGCGTAGTTGACTTGGTTGGTAAAGACGTCCGGCGCTGGTCAAACGGCATGTTCACCCAGAACTTTCGCGATGCGAAGGTGGGTTCGTCGCTACATTCTGGTTGGTGCGATGACCGTGGTCGTTTGCAAGGCTTGTTTCAGGCGGCATTGTTGGCTGATGACCATATTCGCATCGTTCTCGGCGACACGAGTGCTGATGCATTTGTGGAGCACTTTGACCGATATGTCTTGGTTGACGATGTCGAGTTTTACCAGCCCGAAATGGCCGTATTCTCGGCAATGGGACCCCGAGCAGTCCACGGTCTCGGTGCGGTTGGCCTGCATCCGAAGACGGGTGAACTCATCAATCATGCGAACGACATCACGCTGTTGCCGTCCGTGCGCGCATTGGTGTCGTGCACAGATGTCGTTGTTCCCCTCGACCGTGCCACAGACCTGTGGAAATCGCTCGTCGCGGCCGGTATGTTTGCTGCGGCCATGGCGGTGGGAGAGGTATTACGCGTGGAGTCTGGCACCATTCGCTTCGGAGTGGACTCGGCAGCGAAGGCGCTGCCACACGAGCTTGCGCTTCGCGACCACATCCTGTCCTTCGAAAAGGGCTGCTACGTGGGTCAAGAGACTATCAATCGTCTGGATGTGATGGGAAAAGCCCGGAAGGGTTTGGCCGGCGTCATCAGCGACGCCCCAATGACCACGGGTGACTCTGTGTTTGTCGGGGATAAGGCGGTGGGTACCGTGACCAGCCCAGTCCTTTCACCTCGCTTCGGTCATATCGCGCTTTCCGTTGTTCGAAAGCCCTATGACCAAGGGGAAACGGTTCGTATTGGTGAAACGGGGCAAGGGCGGACCTGTCCGGTTCCATTCCCCGTTGCGGAGACTCCCTTCCCGGCGTTTTGAGCACCGTGGCCCTTGCGCAGGGGCTGGTCATCGCCGAAGACAGACTGCGTGCCCAAGGTCTGACCGGTAGTGCCGCCTTTGACGCGTTGGTGTCCGCATGGCGCTGCCGATTGATGGGTGAGCCTGTGCCACAGGCACTCAGGGCGGCTGTTGAAGCCATTCCGAATGCGTCTGGCGGAGCCGTCCTAGGTCTCGCCTATGAGCGGTTCTTCCCAGACGTCTTCAAGGGATTGCGCGGTCAGTTTTTCACCCCGCCGCCAATCGCGCGTCTGCTCGTCGGACGGCTGGCTGTCGCCGCTGGTGAGAGCGTCTTAGACCCCACCTGCGGAAGTGGCGCACTACTGACCCTGGCGGGCGAGCGCGGTGCGGTATTGCACGGATGTGAGATTGATTCCAGGCTTGCGGAACTGGCCCGTGTCCAGCTCTTGCATCGGGGGTTGCAGTCGGACATTGTCGTGGGTGACGCCTTTGCTGTCGATCTTGAGCCGGCAGATGTGGTTGTAGCCAACCCGCCTTTTTCCGTTCGATTGGACAGTGCAGCGGTGCGTGACGCGATGGACTGGCCTGATCACCGCCGGTTGAGCTCCGATCAAGCCTTTGCCCACCGCTTGGCTAGTTGGGTACGGCCCGGCGGACGTGCGGGCGTGGTCCTTCCCTACAGTGTTGTCGCCAACGCCAACCACGTAGATACGCGCAAGCGGTTGCTGGACGCCTTTGATCTGACGGCGGTCTGTGTTCTTCCCGAGGGCGTGTTCCGACCGTTCGGAGGCGCGCAGGGCAGGGCAGCTCTGGTGTGGCTAGTCCGTCATCCAACCCGAACGGACACGGTGTTGTGGAGTCGCGTTGATGACCCTGGCTATGATGTGTCGTCTCGTCGTCTACAACACACAAAATCCCCAGAGATGGCCGAGCGCAGAGCGGGTCATGGGTGGCAGGCGTTGTCGCAGAACACCTGGCTTCCGGCCGTAGAGGCCCCGGTGGGAACCACGGTCGGTGATGTCGCGACCGCATGTGAAGTGCGCGTTTATCCGTCCAAGACAGCCACAAGCACGGTTTGCCGCTTGGACCTCAGTGAGCCGAACCGGCCACTCGGCGAGGTGGTGCGTTTACCGCGCGTGCATGCGGGCAGCCTAAAGGGGGTCCGACTGTCCTTTCTCGCCGGAACCGTCTTGGTCTCTCGGCTGCGGCCGACCCAGTCGAACGTCACCGTGGTCCCAGTATTGGTCAATGGTGAGTCCTGTGTTGGCAGCCCTGAGTGGCTTCCGCTTCAGACCGAGAGTCCCAGAGTCTTGTTTCACCTTCTACGGACGCCAGCATGGCGGGATGGACTGCCGGTTGGAACCGGTCAGACCCGACCGCGCGTTCACGTGGATGCTGTCCTGAACAGCCCGATTCGTTGGCCCTCAAACACGACTGTGGTTGCTCTTGAACAGGCGTCGCAACAACTCGCAGACGCCCGGTCATACTTGGCTGGTCAGCTGCTCACCCTCCAAGACGCTGTGGATGCCTTTGCTGCTGGAGACATGGACGACGAGGCCCTGATGAGTGTGGTGTCCTCACTGTCCATTCACCCACAAGACGATTCCTCCAGATAGGGTGAACACTCTGGAGGTGGCATGCAGCGACTCGTATTGATGGCGTTCTTGGTCGGGTGTACAAGTGATGACTCGGACACTGGCGTCGGCAATGACGGTGAGGGCCTACTGGGCACTCGGATGGTCGACGTGTTTCCAAGCCCACTGCTGATGAACGGGGATGCATTGTCCATCCCTCTGGACGCACTTCCGCTCATGGCGGAGGGGACTCCGCTGCCCGTGGACCGTTTTGGCGGTTGGCGAAGTGGGTTTTCACCAGGACAGACCACCGTCTTTGAGATTGACGGCGTCAATGCCGACAGCTTGCCCGACTGGCGTGCACCGACTCCCGGAGAAGGGGGAGTCATCCTCGCCGACCTGACCACAGGAGAGTTCCTACCGGTCATGGCAGAGCTGGATGCACACCCGGATGCGACCGAGCCCGTGCTCCTGGTGCGTCCGCTGGTCACTCTGACACCTGGTCATCAGATTGCGGTTGTCGTCACGACAGAAGCCATCGATCGGCCCGACCGCGTTGAACGCACCCTATCCGATGACCCGCCCCTGGCACTGGTCGATATTGCCGATGAGCTCCAGGTCGCCGTCGCCCAGCTTGCCCAGATGGGCCTGTCCGAAGACACCATTGCGGTCATCACCACATTCCCCATCGACAGTGGACGTCAGCCTTTGCAGCAGCTGCTGGACGACGTCGCGCTGCCCACGAGCTGGAGCCTAGACCGCGTTCGTACAAATGACGGGGACACCCGCATCGCTCCGCGCACCTGGAGAGCCGCCGCTGGCTCTTACGACACACCCAGCGTCATCGGCGACGACAACTTTCTGCGCATCGACCCGGTAACTGGCGTGGTCTCAGCACAGGGGACAGGCAGTCATTCGCTGTACGTACACATCCCCGAATCGGTCTCTGACGCGGCACCGGGAACCGTTCCCATAGTGATGTTCGGCCACGGTATCTTCAGCTCGCCAGAGGCGTACCTGGACTCGGACGAGGACAACAATGGCGTGCTCGCTATCCTGGACGAGATGGGGGCCATTGGTATTGCAACCCGCTGGAATGGCCTGTCGACAGACGACCGCATCACCGCTGTGGAAGCGGCCCAAGACTTTGGCCTGCTTCCGAGTGTGTGCGACCGGCTGGTCGAAACCAACCTTAGCGTTCGGGCACTGCAGGAGCTGATCTTGACCGGCGACCTGCTAGACGACCCTGTGTTCCAAGGCGAGTCAGGCCAGAGCCTACCGAGGCGCGGCCAGCTTGGGTACTATGGCATCAGCCTGGGCGGAATTGAGGGGGCTGTGCAAGTCGCCAGTGGTGCACCTCTGGATGCGGCGGTTCTCCATGTTGGTGGCGGGATGTGGTCGACCATGCTGGAGCGGTCAACGCAGTGGCCAACCTTTGAGTTGTTCTTGCTCGACACCTACCCGGACCCGGCGGACCGCCAGCTTCTGTACGCCGCGTCTCAGCTGTTCTGGGACCCGGTAGATCCTGTTGGCTGGATGGATGTATGGCCGAGCGATGTGCCGGTCCTTTGGCAGGAATCTTTGGGGGATGAGCAGGTCCCGAACATGACGACTCGCCTGCTTGCTCGCTCTATCGATGCCCCACTTGTTGGCATTGCCGTCGACGCCCCTTGGGACTTCGCTGCCCTTCAGACACCAACGATGCCAGGAACAACTGGCCTTGCTCAGTTCGACCCCGAGCGCCCGCTTCCGTTGGACGTAAACCGACCTCCTGCAGCCACCGGCGCTCACTCGATTCCACGCGTGTGGTCTGGACAGAATCAGCAGACGATTACGTTTCTCGACCCTGACGTACCGGGTGTGGTTGTCAGCGGGTGCGGTTCGGAGCCCTGCTCTGCGAGCAATCCGGGAGGCGTTGGCAATGAGTGATGCTTTCACCCGAATCGCTGCAACGTCTGAGTCGCCGCTCATCCAGTTATCCTGTGAGCACGCCAGTAATCGCATGCCCCCCGGATTCGCCTGGCCGGATGCCGACAAGCATCTGCGTCATCAACACTGGGCGTGGGACCCGGGTGCTGCACATATTACCCGCATGCTGGCCAAAGAGTTCGGGGCTCCTGCGGTGTTGTCGCGGTTCACTCGTCTGCTCATCGACCCCAACCGAGAGCTTTCGGCCAACACCTTGTTTCGCCACGTTGCGGATGGTGAGCCAGTCGCACTCAACACACTCCTGGGTGAGTCCGAGCGGCAGCGCCGTATTCGAGAGTTGTACCAGCCCTACCACGATGCGTATGATGAGATGGTTGCCCAAACGGACGCAGTTGTGGTGAGTGTCCACTCGTTCGCTCCCGTCTACGAAGGCGAGCCACGGTACGTCGAAGTGGGAGTTTTACACGACCAGCAACCCGACCTCGGCATTGCCATTCGCGAGCTGCTTCAGGTCTCCTATCGCGCTGCCGACAACGAACCCTGGGACGGCCGCGGCGGCTTGATGTTCGCCCCACAAAGTCATGCAGACGCATATGGACGGCGGGCCGTAGAATTCGAGGTTCGACAAGACTTGGCGACGGATCCCGTGTGGCGACAGCAGTTCGTGAAGACCGTTAGCCGGGTATTACGGACAGTACTGACCTAGAGCGTGGGGACTCGACGCCTTCAGTCAGCGGTCTAGTTGCTTGCGCGTCCGGGGCGAAGCGCCACGTTTAGCCACACGTCACTGATGCGAGCCATTGCTGAAGACAGCTCCGCGTACGATGGCGGCTTCTCAACGAACATCGACGCTCTGGCATCGAAGCACCGGCGGACGCTTGCCTTCTCGGTAAGCGCGGACAACACAACGATGGGGGTCCAATCCAGCGACTCACGGAGAACGGGTAGCAGCTCGGGGGCTTCCGCATCGGGCAAGAAGTAGTCTAGGATGACCAAGTCAGGGCGAGGAATAGACGTGTTAGCTAGTGCTGATTTGACAGACTCGGCGTCTGAAAATGCGTGGAACTCGACAGGTTCTACAGAGCGGTTGAGTGCTTCTCGGATGAGAAGAGCCTCGACATCGTCATCATCGATGATCCAGATGGTCGTCTCTAATTCGGTGTTTGCGCTCATTGCCGTGCCCCCACATCCCTTAAGTTAGCTCATTTAACCTTTTTGGGTCGCATCCACGGCTAGTTCCCACACGCGTGGCCAGATGGTGGCAGCGAATGCGACTTCTTGCCGTGCACGGTGGTCGAGAGTGCCCGGGGTCCCGTCCAGGCCCTTCCGAGCAGCATCGATGAGCTTCGACAGAGCTGCGGCTCGAGGCCCGAGTGCTGCCGCGAGTGTACGCCGTTGGGTCTGTGATGCGTCGAGCGATGCACGGTCATTACGATGTAGTGCCAAAAGGTCATACAGCAGTGCTTGGTGCCAGGCTTGTCCGAGCAGTCTTGGCGGGGTGTCGAAGACCTCGGCAGCTTGGTCTGTGTCTTCAGAGACGGTAAGCAGCGCCTTCCACGCTCGGGCTGTACCCCCGCCGCGTACTCGCACGCGGTCGCACTCAGCAATCGCAGCATCGCGGTCGCCGAGCAGCATGTAGGACTGAACCCGGACAAGGCGAGCTGTGGGGGCAAGACTCCACGCCAGCGGTGACCACGACAGAATGGGATCTACGGCAGCAATAGCTGCATGAGGGTCATTCTCCGCCAGAGCGACCACACCTCGCCCTAAACGCACGCGCAGAATCCTTGCGCTGATGGCATAAAAACCAGCGAGAGCCATGACTGGGGCAATCCAAGCCAAGGCGGTCGGCATAGCCAGGAGCGTGATTGCTAGGGACATCACAAGTCCACCGGCAATGACCCCTTCAGCCGCTTGCGCCGCCATCCACACGCGAAAGTTCGCACGCGACAGCGTCAGTCCGGACATCAGGACAACCGGTCGCTCATCCCAAGCCCGCGACAGATATCGACTGTACACAATGGCCAGAGTGGTGGGTGTCCACAACACAATCATCGGAATGGCGGCAAGCCAGGGATTGTTGGAGCCGAGGACCATGGCCACTCGGACAGCGACGAGGGCCGCAACCGCAAAAACACTTCGCTGCACGACGAACCCGAGCCATTCACGCCATGTAGGTCGCGAAAAGCGACGGCTCACAACACGTTGTTCGGGGGCTGCGAAGGGGTTGTCTGCGGTCAGATGTCCTCCCCGACCAGCTCCAGCTTCATGAGGTCGGTCGCTCCTACCACCGGCGAGCTTCCGGCAACGATGACCAGCTTGTCCCCGGTTGAGACTAGCTTGCGGCGCTTGAGTTCTTTGACGCCAGCGGCAATCAGGTCGTCGACCGAGCGTAGGTCCGGCAGCTCCAGTGGCGTCACTCCCCATGCGAGTGCCAACTGGTCGAGAACCCCTCCATTGCATGCGAACGCGTAGATGGGACCATGCGGACGAGCCTTACTGGCGACCAAGGCGGACTTTCCAGACCAGGTAAATACGACCAGTGCACGTTCGTCCTCATTCGCAGCCCAGCAGGCGCTACGAATCACGACACTCGCCACACCATCCGGTGCCGGAATCTCTGCAATCGGGGTGCTGATGAAGAACCGAGACTTCTCGACCTCCCGCGCAATGCTGTCCATCATGCGTACGGACTCAAGCGGGTAGGAGCCGGTAGCGGTCTCACCCGACAGCATGACGGCATCTGTCCCGTCCAAGATGGCGTTGGCAACATCTGTGGTCTCTGCGCGAGTAGGGCGGGGATTACGGATCATGGAATCGAGCATCTGGGTGGCGGTGATGACCAGTTTTCCAGCCTTGTAGGCAGATTGGATGAGCTCCTTCTGCACGACAGGGACTCTCTCAATGCGGATCTCTACACCGAGGTCTCCGCGCGCGACCATGATGCCCTCAACCACAGCGAGAATTTCGTCGATGTTCTCGACTGCTTCTGGCTTTTCAATCTTCGCAATCACCGGAATTTCAACGCCAAGCTTCGCCATCTCGGCGCGCAGCACCTCGACGTCTTTGGCGGAGCGCACGAACGACAGTGCGACGTAGTCCACGCCAATGTCGGCACCGACCGCGAGGTCTCCGCGGTCTTTCTCAGTCATGGAGGGCACACTCATGTCGACCCCCGGCAGATTGATGCCTTTGTGCGACATCAGTGGACCGGAGACGGTCATGCGGACCACAACTTCCTTGGGATTTTTGTCGCGGTGAACGGCTTCGACAACGCCTTGCAGAGCGCCATCATCGAAGAGTACGTCGTCTCCAGCATTCACGTCATCGGCCATAGCTGGGTACGTGGTACCCACACGCAGGCCTTCGCCGACCAGCTCGTCGTCCATCGCGATGACCAAGTGGTCGCCCACCTTTAGGTCAATGGCGTCCGGAACGGGACCGGTACGAATTTTTGGCCCTTGAAGGTCGAGCAGGATGCCAACCCGCTTGTTGGACCGCATGGCAGCCCGACGAATGCGGGCGACTTGGCGCCGAATCGCGTCGTGGTTGCTATGGGAGCAGTTGATACGAACCACATCAGCGCCAGCGTTGAGCAGCGCTTCGAGCATGTCGTCGTCCCAGGTTGCAGGGCCGAGGGTGGCAACGATCTTCGTACGGCGTTTTGTAGTCATGGCCGGAGGCTACGACGCCCGCTCTGTTTACGCCACCTCTGACCCATCGGATACGCCGATACTGAGGGTGCCGTCGTTGATCACGCCACGACTGCGCACGACAAAGGCATGGTTGGCCGCGCCGTGACCAATCGGGAGCCCGGCGAGCACAGGCACGTCGAGGCCGGTCAGGTGGTCGCGAAGCACGTCGTCTATGTCCCATCCTTGACCGTCCGGAGCGGCGCACCCGGTGAATGTACCCAGCGCGATGCCGGCGACGCCGTTGAGCACGCCGGAGCTAGACAGCTGCTGGAGCATGCGGTCAATGCGGTAGGCCGGCTCGCCAACGTCTTCGAGGACCAGAATGCAGCCTGTGGCATCCAGCTGTGACGCAGTCCCGCAGCAGGTGGCGAGCATGCACAGGTTGCCGCCGACCAGTGGCCCTGTGGCGGTTCCAGAAACCCACACATCTCCGCGCAGTGGTCGGCGGGGACTGCCTAGCAGCACCGCGTTTAGCCAGGCCAGAGACGACGCATCGTTGCTAGGTAGGCTGTGTATGACGGGTGCATGAACGCAGGAAGCGCCAAGTTTGCGGGTTGCGACATCTAGCAGCGGGGTCAGGTCCGAGAAGCCGAGTAGGACTTTTGCGGTCAGTGTGTCCCATGGGATGTCGTCGATGAACCGAGTGACGCCATAGCCGCCCCGGATGGCCCAAATGGCGTCATATCGTGGGTCTTGAAAAGCGCGTACCAAGTGCTCGAGGCGTACGGCATCTGACGCAGCGAAGTTGCGGATCGGGTCGAGGACGCCATCGAACACCTCTGGGGTGTAGCCCCACTCGCGCAGGAGGCCGATCCCTGGGTCGAGGCGCTCGGGGACGAAGCGACTGGCCGGGGCAATGACCGCGATGCGAGAACCTATAGGGAGGAGAACGGCCATGAAACCTTCCGTGTCAACAGGGTCAGGCCGGCTATCGCGGTCAACACTCGCGCGGATGGGTGCGGCACAATAGACACAGGCTCGCGCGGGAGGGCTTATGTCCGGTCATCGGTGGTTCGAACAACGCAACGATTTTGTCGCTACTCCTTCTCCGGCACCCCGGCGAAATCCAGATGCGGTACCGGAACTTTTTACTCGCTGCCCTGGCTGTAATGAGCCGGCATATCGTGAAGTTCTGGCCGAATTTTTGGACGTCTGTCCGGGCTGTAAACATCACTTTCGCATGGACGCTGAAGCGCGAGTCGCGATGTTGATGGATGTCGACTGCGAGCAAGAGCGGCACGACACTGAAATCCGTTCCGTCGACGCTCTTGGCTTCCGCGACAGCAAGACCTACCCGGACCGCATTCGCGCAGCCGACAAGAAGACCGGCCGCAACGATGCCTTTTTGTCCATCAGCGGTACCATTGAGGCGATGCCGGTGGAGCTTGGCGTCATGGACTTCGCATATATGGGCGGTTCTATGGGTTCGGTGGTCGGGGAGATGCTCACGCGACTGTACGAGCGGGCTCTCGAACGGAAGCGTCCGGCCATCGTTGTGTGTGCCTCTGGCGGCGCTCGCATGCAGGAAGGGGTGCTGTCGCTCATGCAGATGGCCAAGACTTCGGCGGCGCTGGCGCGTCTTCAGAAGGTCGGTCGCATGCCCTATATTAGCATTCTCACCCACCCCACAACGGGCGGCGTGGCGGCATCTTTTGCCATGCTAGGAGACGTCATTGTAGCGGAGCCCAAGGCGCTCATCGGCTTCGCTGGTGCGCGGGTCATCGAGCAGACCATCGGCCAGCAGCTCCCAGAGGGCTTCCAGACCGCCGAGTATCTGCTGGATACCGGCATGGTCGACCGCATTGTGCCGCGTGACGAGCTTCGCGCTTCGGTCGCAAAGATTCTTCGCATGTTGCTCAATCAGCCCAGCCCGGGACCGGTGGAAGTAGCGTGATTCACCATCCGGTCCTGCGGCAGCTCGCAGACAGCGGCATCAAGCTGGGGTTGGATGACGTTCGTGGTTTCCTGCAAGCGCAGGGGGAGCCCCATCGGTCCTATCCAGTCGTTCACATTGCAGGAACGAACGGCAAAGGTAGCACGTCGACCATGGTCACGTCTGTCTTAGTTGACGCTGGCTATACGGTGGGCACCAATCTCTCTCCGCACCTTGAGGCGGTCAACGAGCGGGTGTGCATCAATGGCATTCCCCTGGATGACCGGTCGCTGACAGAGTCGATTGAAGCCCTCGACCGTGCACGCACGGACTGGGCGCGCAGCCAGGGGCGCAGAGACTCCCCGCTGACCTACTTTGAGTTCATGACCTGCCTGGCCTTTCAGGTCTTTGCCGAGCGTGGTGTAGACGTCGCCGTGGTGGAGGTGGGCCTTGGCGGACGGCTGGACGCAACGAATATTGTTCATCCACAGGTCACCGCCATCACTCAGATTGGTCTTGACCACATGGATGTCTTGGGCGACACGATTGAGGCTATCGCTGGTGAGAAAGCCGGCATCATCAAGCCGGGTGTTCCCATGATCGTGGGCTCCATGCCCAAGGCCGCTCGCGACGTCATTGAGACCATGGCCACGCGGTTGGGCGCGCCGTGCTGGCTTCCCGGCCGTCATCTGAGTCGGGAGGATGCACGCAGCGGATGGCGGGTTGGCACGCCGGATGGGACCGTTGAGCGTCTTCAGTTGTCGATGCCTGGAGAACATCAGGGCAGCAACGCGATGGTCGCACTTGGTATTCTCCATGCCCTGCGCAGGCAGGGGTTTCACATCCCAGACGAGGCGATCCGCAGTGGGCTGCAGCGGGCGCGGATCAACGGTCGACTTGACGAAGTCAAAGAGCACCTGTGGGTCGACGGCGCACACAACGTGGATGCGTCCAAGGCGCTGGCCCGCTGGCTCGCTCGGCGTGAAAAGCCAGAGTCGCGGATTCTGCTGTTTGGCATGGGAAGCACGCGTGACCCGCGGGCTATTCTAGAGCCGCTGATCCCGTACATCGATGAGGTCGTGGCTACGCACTGTGCCCATCCGAAGGCGCGGAAGAGCCACGAGCTGGCCGCTCTGCTCCAGGACATGGACATCATCTTATCGGACGGTGGACCCATCGAAGAGGCGTTGCCCGAGGTGTACGCCGACGCGCATGAGACTCTGGCTATGGGCAGCCTGTTCCTTGCCGGTGCCGTACGAAGCTTGGTCGCTGGGGGCGTGTTGGACGGCATCACGGCGGGGCAGGGCGTCGGAGACGAACAGGCTGGCTAGCCTGCTGCCAAGGCTTCCGGTACACCCAGCTGTTCGCGAATGGTGCACAATAGAGCATCCACCGCGGTCCGGCCGGACACCATCCGATTGAGGTCCAGTCGAACGTCTGTCAGAGCCGCTTGGCACTGGGCCACTCCGTCCGGCCACAGGGCCTGAGCCCAGCGACTGACGACCTCGGGACGGTCGGTATTCACAAGCGCCGACGTGGATCCAGAACGGCTGACCGCTGCGTCTCGGATGAGCTCTTCGAGCAGTTCAAAGATGCGCTCGGCTTTCGGACGCCATGCGGCTCGGCCCCCTGAGCACAGCTTGTGGGTGTACTTGAACAGCGTGTCCAGATCTCCGTGTAGTACGTCGATGAGTGCGTCTCGCGTCTCACGTCGGGTGGTGAGAGCACCGTCCGTCATATCCATGGCCACGCCAGGGCAGCCAAAGGCGACGGAGGCAATGTCCGCTGCATTCTCAACGCCTTGTTCGGTCAGCCAGGCGACTAGTGCGTCTGTCGGTACCGGACCAAAGCGAACGCGCTGGCACCGGCTAATGATGGTCGGTAGCAGTGCCTTTGCGTTGGTTGCGAGCAGGATGAAGCCCGTTCCGTCTGGGGGCTCCTCGAGGGTTTTGAGCAGGGCGTTGGCCGCCGGTCCGCCCATCGCTTCGGCGGGATCGATGATGACAAAGCGTCGCCGAGCGCCGAACCGGTGGTAGCCCGCTTGCCGAACGACCTCGCGGATACGCGCGATGGGAATGGTTCCCGAGGCCTGCTTGGCATCCGGACAGACCCACACAACATCGGGGTGGTTGCCAGAAGCAATGGTTGTACAGCTACGGCAACGTCGGCAAGGGCGCGCTTGTAGGTCGTCATCTAGGCAGTTGTGAGCCAATGCCAGATGCAGGGCCACCGTTCGCTTGCCGACGCCGGGCGGGCCTTCGAACAACAACGCATGATGGAGGGTGTCCGCGTCGATCGCTGCACCTATACGGGCGAGGAGGGCGCTGTGTCCAATGAGACCTTGGGTATGCATGCCGAGGTCCTATCTAGTCGACTGCCGTCAGTACAGGCCCCACATGCGACATCCGAGGTACAGGCTCCAGATGCCGAGTCTCGGCGAGGCGGCAAAGTACACCGGCTCCCATCGCGGGCGGAACTTGCTCTTAAACTGGTGTAGACGTCGAAAACCGAAGACGCGATTACCGAGCGAAGAGGCGTACAAGACCCGAAATATTCGTCGGAGTAGCCAGCCCTTGCCGGTCAGCGGGATGCCAGCCATTGGACATGCGCCGAGGGACAACGTTGCTGCTCCTTCATCGCGCAGCTGCTCGCACGCGTGAGCCAGAAGCAGGTCCATCGTCCCCGATGGGGCTTCCGGAACCTGCGCCATGACGTCAAGACCCCACTGGCCCGGGCCTCCTGGGAGCAGGGTAATGAAACCGACAACAGCGTCATCTACAAACGCGGCCAGGTAGCGGCGGTCGTGAGGCATGTCCAAGCATGGGGAGCCCACCAGCAGCTTCATCCGCCAAGACGGCCGCTTCTGCTCTAGCCAGCGTGCATGAGCCTGTTCTAGCTCCGCGCGGTATTCGTGAGGTCTGACTTCGTGAACTCTCACTCCACGTCGCCCCGCCCGATTGCGCATATTGCGCACGGTGCGGTAGGCTTTGCCGTCGAATGCCAAGTTGGGCAGGTCCACCACGGCCTCGATGCCGACCTGAATGGGGGAAAAGTCCACCGCAATCGCATCGCGAAGCTCGGACCGGCGCAGCGGAAAGATCAGGTGACGCCGGACGCCTGGAAGCGCTTGGTAGGCCGCCAGGAGGTCAATGCGCTCCGCAGGTCTGGCGTTCAGACCGGCCACAGCAAACGCGGTTCGCCCACGTACTTGGTAGGCGAGGACGTTTCCGTCTTGCACCACGTGATGCATGTCCGACTCTAGGGCTAACCGAGACTCGGGGTGGCGAGCGGTTGCCGCCACGAGTGCGTACAGCTTATCCTGATCAATAAAAAGCCCAGGAACAGCTGTTCCGTCCAGCCACTCAACGAGGCGACCGGGTACAGAAAGAACCGTCCTGAGCAACGCATCCCAAATGGGTGCGATCTAGTCGTCCGACTTCGGGAGCTGGTCAACCGGAGCGTTCTCGTGGGATTCAGGGGTGTGAATCGCGAAAGCCGGGGTAGTTCCGTTCTTGCGGAGTCCCTTCTTGCGGTCCTGACCCATACGGGTATTGCGACGCATGCGGCGAAAGCGGGTCATCTTGGTATTTGAGGCCATTGTATTCGTCTCCGGAGCGCGCTGTTATCACGCCAGTCGGTAAAGACGGCCCAATTACTAGCCGAAGAGGCTATCGTCAAGGCATTGCCTGGAGGACTTCGAATGACTCGATTGATTATGCTCGCTGCGGTTGCCGGTTTCACTGGATGTGAGCTGTTCGAGAACACCCAAGATGCGATTGACGGTCTGACAAACCGGAGCATCGCTCTGGGCCTGGTGATTGCGGTAGAGGAACCGGAGGAGGCCGACCTTAGCTCGTCGGGCCTGGAGGCCGGCACCGCGTTTTCCCTGTTTCTAGGAGACGCTGGCAGTGCGGCAGACATTGAGAATGCGCCCATCAACAACGCGACGGTCACGCTTCAAGGTATTCAGACCGATGACCCAGCCGAGGGCGTTTATCTGATCACCCCCGACCGCGGTTTGGTCTACGAAGACGGAGCCACATGGCAAGTCGCGATGAGTCTGCCGTCCGGAGCGGCGAGTGCGACTCTTCAGCTTCCCGTGGCCCCGGACTTTGACCCGGTGACTGAACACACCGCGGGTGAAGGTGTGAGCATCGACTTGGCCGGCCAAGGGTACGACGCGGTGGTTGTGGTGGTCATTGCAGCGTCGTCTGGCGACTTGACCTACTCGACCGAACCCGTGACTGCGCGAGAGGTGTACGACCTCACACGCGGCAGTGATGAAATCACCGTCGTCGACGTTCCGGGCGAAGCCTTCCCGTCGGGTAACGAGGTCTACGTACTTGGCATCGCCGGTCTGAACCACGCAAATGGGTCCGACGTCGACGGCGTCAACACGGCGCTCAGCAGCGTGAGCACTGGAAAGATGGTGTTCCAGCCCGTCTCGACCTTCCCGCCGCTCCCCTAGTAGGGCAGCGGCGCTGGAAGTAGCCTAGGTAGCGCGGAGGATGGTGGCGACGACAGTCTTGTCGTTACCGCCCATGTTGACGGTCGCGCCGAGTGTGGGCTTGGAGGCCAGCTGGTACTCACCACATTCGCCGCGCATCTGACGGTGGATCTCGAGGACCTGCTTGACGCCGGTGGCGCCGACAGGATGGCCGAAGCCAATGAGGCCACCGCCTGTGTTGATCGGGATGTCTCCGGTCAGCTCGGTGCGGCCTTCACGAACCAACTCGAAGCCCTTGCCAGGTTCGGCGAGGCCCATCGCCTCGTACATCAACAGCTCGGTGACTGCGAAGCAGTCGTGCACTTCGGCAATCTGAAGATCTTTCGATGTGATGCCAGCGCCCGCGTACACCTTGCACAAGGCGTTAGCGGTCGCGTCCATGCGCAGCGGATTGCCGTCGTCGTACAGGTTGCCTGTCACTTGGGCCAGAGAGACCAGCTCTGTGGCGTCAGCCGTGGTCTTACCAAGCTTACGCAGGCCTTCTTCGCTGACGAGGATGAGCCCAGCGCCGCCATCAGAGACCTGGCTGCAGTCGCTCATCTTCATGAATGGGGCAAGCTCTTCGTTGGCGAGGAAGTTCGGGTTGTTCGGACCTGCTTCTCGTGCTGTGGCCAAGTCCAAGGAGATGGCCTTCATGTGGGCCTTGGCATTCTTGTTAGCGTTTGCGTACGCTTTGACAGAGACCCTGCCGATATCTTCTTCGGTGGTTTCGGTCTCAGCGAGCACGTGCTTGTTTCGCCAGGCGAACAGGGCCGGGAAGGTGAAGTCGTCGAGCTCACGCTGACGAGCGTAGTGCGAGGCGCGCGCTAGGTAGTCGCCACCGGTTCGGGCGGACGCTGTGGTCTGGACTTCGGCACCGACGACCAAGGTGACATCGCTGCCCGCTTGAATGGCGTCGACTGCACACGCCAACGCGAGTCCGCCGGAGGCACATGCCCCTTCGACTCGCATGACGGGCTTGTACATCAGGCCTGGATTCGAGCCAACAACCGCAGCCCCCAAGTGTCCCTGGTTGCTAAACAGCTCTCCAACGAAGTTGCCAATCCATGCCTTGTCAACGAGCTCGGCGGGAGTGCCAGTCGCGTCCAGAGCGCCGTTGACGGCGGCTGCAATTGTCTCTTCGAGCGTGGGGTTTTCACGCTTGCCGAAATCCGGGTGCCGCTTCCAGATGAAGTC
>JBLHSN010000034.1:0-28265 GCA_047626195.1 Myxococcota bacterium | reverse complement strand
CGGTCAGAGTGCTACCTGCGGTCTGCGTATGAAACCGGAGCTTCCAGCTTTTCTCTTTCTTCGCCCCAAAGCGCTCGCGCACGATGCGAGCCCACATCCGACGGGCAGCGCGGAACTTGGCCACCTCCTCAAGCAAATTGTTGTGGGCGTTGAAGAAGAACGACAGCCGCGGAGCGAAGTCGTCGATGTCCAGCCCTGCCTCAACCGCAGCCTCAATATAGGCAATGCCGTCTGCCAAGGTGAACGCCAGCTCCTGCGCTGCCGTCGCTCCAGCCTCACGGATGTGGTAGCCGGAGATGGAGATCGTGTTCCATCGAGGCGCATGCTCAGCGCACCACTGGAACAGATTCACGATGATACGCATGCTCGCACGTGGCGGGTAAATGTACGTTCCTCGTGCCATATACTCTTTCAGAATATCGTTCTGAATGGTGCCACGCAGCTGGTCGGGGGCAACGCCCTGTTCTTCCGCCACGGCTGCATATAAGGCCAAGAGCGTCGAGGCTGTCGAGTTGATGGTCATGGACGTACTGACCTTGTCCAGCGGAATATCGGCGAGCAAGGCGCGCATGTCACGGATGCTGTCGATGGCCACACCGACCTTGCCGACTTCACCGATGGCCATGTCGTCGTCGCTGTCGTAGCCCATCTGTGTGGGAAGGTCGAAAGCAACGGACAAGCCGGTTGTGCCCTGCTCAAGTAGCTTTCGGTAGCGTTCATTGGACTCGGCCGCCGTACCAAAGCCTGCATACTGGCGCATAGTCCAGTGCGACGCTCGGTACATGGTCGGCTGTGGACCGCGAGTGAATGGGTACTCGCCGGGCAGGCCGAGGCGCTCTTCCAAGTTCGGTGCCAGAGATTCAGCGGTGTAGATATCCGCAATCGCCTCGCCTCCACTGCGCTCCAGGCGCTCCCGCTCTGGGAACCTGGCGACAGCCCGTGCGTGAACAGTCTTGCGCCAGCGGTCGATGTCACTCATTCGGACTCTCCAATCGTGATGAGCAGTGCGCCCGACTCAAGCGTGTTGCCGGGAGCCACGTGAATGGCTGTGACCACACCATCCATCTGTGCCTTGAACTCATTTTCCATCTTCATGGCCTCAACAACGATGACTGGCTGTCCGTCGACGACGTCGTCCCCGACCGCCACCATCAGTCGCACTACAGCGCCGGGCATGGGTGTGCGCACTTCACCAGCGGCTGTGCCCCCGCCTGCGCGCAGAGCGGCACGACGGGCGTCTGCGACTGTGAACCGGAAGGGGTCGCCACCAATGGTGACGTCCACCGTTTCTCCAGCCACTGCAGCACCAATGGGTCGGGTCTCTCCGACAACTCGCCACTCACCGGAAGCGAGCTGCTTGCCATGAAATGGCGCTTCGTCACCGTCGCCTACAGAGACCCACAGCATCCCAGCCGGGTCACGGCGGACGTTGACGTCAAACTGATGATCACTGGACCGAACATCGTACTTCATCGTTGCCCCCACCCTGCGCCGCGACGCGACCATTTCCACCGGCTACCCACCGCTGCAGCGCCGCGTGGGCTCTGAACGGCCTCATCTTTCTCAAATCGTGCAACCGCGGCAATGACTGCGGCCAGCTGTGCATCTTCGTCCGATGGAGCCAGGTTCGTCTCCAGCCATTCGGGGGTAATGAAGCCGGTGTCGTAGATGCCAGAGCGGAAGACCTCGTCGTCCAAAATCGCTAGGAAGAATGGAATCGACGTTGGGATTCCAACAATTCGGTAGTCCTGCAACGCTCTACGCGCGCGGTCCATTGCGGACTTTCGGTCAGGCCCCCAAACAATGAGTTTGGACACCATTGGGTCGTAGTGAATGGGCACATCCATCCCTTCAGTGACTCCGCTGTCTGTGCGAACCCAGGGTCCAGCCGGCTCGCGGTATACGTGTAGTGGACCGGGACTCGGGCGGAAGTTGTGACGGGCATCTTCGGCATAGATGCGACATTCGATGGCGTGACCGTTAATCTTCAGGTCGTCTTGGGCAAACCACAGCGGCTCGCCAGCCGCTACGCGAAGCTGTGCTTGAACCAGGTCCACACCGGTAATGAACTCGGTGATGGGGTGCTCAACCTGCAGACGTGTGTTCATTTCCAAGAAGTAGAACGCTTCGGTCGTGGGGTCGTAGAGGAACTCACAGGTGCCGGCGCCTACGTAATCTACGGCTTCGGCCGCACGAACAGCCGAAGCGGTCATGGCGTCGCGCACAGACTGCGGCAACACTGGACATGGCGACTCTTCAATCACCTTTTGGTGACGGCGCTGAATGGAACAATCACGCTCGAACAAGTGCACGACAGTGCCATGGCTGTCAGCCAGAACCTGGACCTCGACGTGTCGTGCGTTCTCGACCAGCTTCTCCACATACACTGCGTCATCCCCAAAAGACTTTCGCGCTTCGCTCTTGGTGCTGGCCAGGGCCGAAGCCAGGTCTTCTAGGCGGTCAACACGCCGCATTCCTTTTCCGCCGCCTCCGGCACTCGCTTTGAGCATGACGGGAAGGCCTACCTTGGTGGCAACGCCGATGAGTTCTTCGTCATTGGTCAGAGCGGTCAGTGTGCCTGGAACCAGGGGAACACCGGCGGCATGCATGGCTTGTCGCGCGCCCGTCTTCGAGCCCATCTTGATCATGGCGTTGGGGGGTGGGCCAATCCACACCAAGCCAGCATCGATGACCGCTTGCGCAAATCCAGCGTTCTCCGACAAGAAGCCATAGCCCGGGTGAATGGCGTCACAGCCACGCTCCTTGGCCACTTCCAACACCCGTTCGTGACGCAGATAGCTCTCAGAGCTCACGGCGGGACCGATACACTCGCTCTCGTCTGCTAGGCGAACGTGCATCGCATCAGCATCTGCCTCCGAGTAGACGGCTACGACCTGCAGGCCAAGCTCATGGCACCCGCGAATGACGCGAACGGCAATCTCACCGCGGTTGGCGACGAGGACTTTCGAGAAGGGGCGAATGTTCATGGTCGGCGTCTAACGCACCACGCTGGGTCTGCTCATCACCCTTTATCAACACGCGAACACTCGCCCCAACAAGCGAGCGATGCCGGTCCTCTCGCGCAGACGAGCCGGGCTTCAATGTGGCACCTCTCAAGCGGCGTAGGTGCATGTACAGCGACCGAGCAACGCGCTAAACGGTCGTGCAAGAGTCCTGTTGGACCGAATGGAGAATGATATGAATCGTTGTGGTTGGTTTGTTGCATCCATGCTTACGCTCTCGGCTTGCGGAGTCGCACAAGCCCCAACCGAGCCTGAGGTACCGACTCTTCCGATGCCTTCCGTGTCGGCTACTCCGGGAACCCCACAAGTGACCCCACCTCCAGCCGGGGGTGAGCCCACAGCTGCAGTTGAGCCCACAGACGCGGCTGATGCGTCAGCGAATACCGTGGCGGTGGCCCCTGTCACCACAACACCCACTGATGCCTACCCGGGCACATGGCTTGGGCTGTGCACGAAGCTCAAAGACTGTAACTGCAGCGAGTGGTCTGCCCCCGCCACCTGCGCAACCGCACTGTCCTCCGGCTATGAGACGGGTCTCGCCCAAGCCGTGGCCATGGGCCTGCCAGAAGAGATGCTTGTCCAAGCACGCATGTCGCCAGCTAAGCTCGGCGAGATTTCCAATGAGACGTGCCCGACTATCTGTGAGGCGGCAGCGCAGTTCAATGCAGCAAGCCGTGCAGTGGGCACGCCATAGACGGCACGTTCTTCCCCCTGTCCACAGGTGACCTGTCATGTCCGACGTCCCCGCTAATTCGGCACGGCGTCGCACGACCCTCTCTCTGGGTACTACGCTACAGCGAGGTGGACTACGGGCTCGCTGTCGTGGAGGTATGGCAGACAGTGCCGACGCTGTAGACACACAGCGACGCGGCAGGACTGTGCTCTGGCTGGACGCTTACGTTGCTGGCTAACGACTCACGAGTCGAGGTCAGAAACCGTTGTCTACGACGCCTAGCCTTGGCAGTTCCCCGTCATGGCCGCAGGCGGCTGCGACCGTCAGACCTACCCGGTGTACGACGAAGAAGCCTCGCGGGGTGAGCTGTATGATGCGGCCCGGCTACGCTGACGACTGTCGCAAACAAAAGCGGCCCACCGGTAAAAACCGGCGGGCCGCATATGAATCCGCTGTAGGCCGGAGCCTCGGCAGAACTCTACGCTGTGGTCACGTCAGAGCCGGCCTTCTCGGCTTCGGCTTCGACCTTCTTCTCAGCCAACCGCTTCCGCGCGTTGTCGAGATTCTCTTTGCCAAGTGCGAGGTCTAGGACCTCTTCCATGCGCGTGACAAAGTGGAAGGTGAGCTCATCTTTGACTTCCGCAGGAACTTCGTCCAGGTCCTTGCGAACCTTCTCGGGAAGAATGACCGTAGTGATTCCAGCGCGATGTGCTGCGAGAATCTTCTCCTTCACACCACCGACCGGCAGGACGGCTCCGCGCAGGGTGATTTCACCGGTCATCGCCAGGGTGTTGGACACCTTAATGTCGGTCAATAGCGAAGTAATCGCCGTAATCATGGTGACACCAGCCGAGGGGCCATCCTTCGGAATGCCTCCGCTGGGCACATGGACGTGGAGGTCCAAGGTGTCCCACACCTTGTCGTCAATACCCAAGGCCTCTGCATTGCTGCGCAGGTAGCTGCGAGCGACGCTGACCGATTCCTTCATGACGTCACCCAAAGAACCGGTGAGCGTAAGCCCACCCTTGCCCTTCATCTTGGTGGCTTCGATAAACAGAATATCGCCGCCGACGCTGGTCCAGGCGAGGCCAGTAGCCACGCCGGTAACCGCGGTACGCTCTGCGATGTCCTTGTAAAAGTACACGGGGCCGCGCAGTTTTTCGACAGCAGCGGCGTCAACCACGTATTGGCCTTCTAGTTCATCGGATGCAACCAGCTTGGCCACTCCGCGGCACAGAGCAGCGAACTCGCGCTTGAGGCTACGAACACCGGCTTCACGGGTGTACGACTCAATGACCTTCTCGATAGCATCATCAGTAAAGGTGATGTTCTCGTCCGTCAGTCCGTGGTCGCGGATGTTCTCCGGAATGAGGTAGCGCTTGGCAATCTGCGCCTTCTCACGTTGCGTGTAGCCGGTGATGCTAATCATCTCCATGCGGTCGCGCAGAGGGCCGGGAATGCCAGACGGCACGTTGGCCGTGGCAATGAACAGCACCTTGGACAGGTCGAAGGCCAGGTCCAGGTAGTGGTCCTGGAACGTGTCGTTCTGTTCGGGGTCCAGCACTTCGAGAAGTGCGGAGGACGGGTCGCCTCGGTAGTCAGCGCCCAGCTTGTCAATCTCGTCTAGGACGAAGACCGGGTTGTTGGTACCCGCTTTCTTCAGCCCCTTGATGACCTTACCGGGCATGGAGCCAATGTAGGTCCGACGGTGACCGCGAATCTCGGCTTCGTCACGCACGCCGCCTAGAGACATGCGAACCATCTTGCGGCCCAGGGCGTTGGCCACGGACTTTGCGAGCGAGGTCTTACCCACACCAGGAGGACCGACGAGGCACAGGATGGGCCCCTTCATGTCGTCCTTGAGCTTGCGGACGGCCAAGAACTCGAGGATGCGTTGCTTGACCTTTTCGAGACCGTAGTGGTCATCGTCCAAGATCTTGCCGGCTTCCACAACATCCAAGCGGTCAGAGCTGCTAACGGACCAAGGGATATCGGTGAGCCAGTCCATGTACGTGCGCGCAACGGTGTATTCGGCAGCACCAGGGCTCATGCGGCTCATGCGCTTGAGTTCCTTGAAGGCCGCCTTCTCGACTTCCTTCGGCATCTTAGCGCGCTTGATATTGCGCTTGAGCTCTTCGAATTCTTCCTGGCGCTCGTCAACTTCGCCGAGTTCTTTCTGAATGGCCTTGAGTTGCTCGCGCAGGAAGTACTCCCGCTGAGCCTTGTCCATCTCCCCCTTGACCTCGGTCTGGATCTTGTTGGACAGCTCGAGGACCTGGATTTCCTTGTTCAGGAGCGCAATCACCTTCTCCATTCGCTCGCGAATGTCGAGGGTCTCGAGCAGCTCCTGCTTTTCATCCGGAGCGATGTTCAGATTCGACGCGACAACGTCGGCCAATACGCCCGGTTCATCCAAGCTGCGGACAAGGAAACTTGCCTCGGCCGGAATCTGTGGGGACAGATCGATGATTTTCTGTGCGAGCTCACGGAGTGTGCCCATGAGTGCTTCAGTGTCGGCGCTCGGAGCAGCGTCGGCGGTCTGGTTGAGAACGCGGCAGCGTAGAATCTCACCAGTCTCGGTCCATTCCTCAACCTGCACGCGGGCAATGCCCTGAATGATGACGTTCAGCTTGTTACCAGGGACCTTGACCGACTTGAGAATTTTGACCACGGTACCGACCGAGTACAAGTCTTCCGGGGACGGGTCTTCAGTCTTCGGGTCGCGCTGGGCGAAGATTCCGAGCAGCTTGTCTTCGGTTGCAAGGGCCTCGTCAACTGCGCGGACCGACTTGGTGCGTCCGACATTGATGGGAAATGCAAGCACCGGGAAAATGACGGTGTTGCGAATAGCCAGGACCGGCACTTCCATCTGGGCTGGAAGATTGCTGGACTGGGCATCTGTAGGGGTTTCGAATGCCATGTAGTCCTCAAGGGGGGGCTGAAATCGGTGGGAGTTTACGCACAACGGTACAGGTGTGCGCGACTTAGGGGTCATAACCAAAAAGTTCGGCACTGACGGGATGGGTCAAAAGACGCGTCCGTACCGCACCCAGGCAATCGCAAGGACAATGCGCACCGCGAGTCCAGCCGCAACCCATTCGGCGATTTCCATCAGTGCACGGCACCGACGCGGCGCAGGTCACCAATCGCTTGGGTGGAGAATCCGGCCTCTGCAAGAATGCGGTCGGTATGTTCACCTATGGCCGGCAACGACTGTGCCTCATTGACGTCCATTGGGGGGCGTACCCACGATGTGGAGCCGACAGAATGGAGGGCCTGCCTGGCTTGCCAGTGCGGGTGCGACGCCAGTTCGTTGAGCCCAAGTGCCGGGCCTACACAGGCGCCTTCCAAGCGCTCGACCCAGACATCGCGGGGTGCGGTCGCAAAGACAGCGGCAAGAGCATCGTATCCCAGATCCGAGCCAACCACCCCCATCAGGACCTGCTGAAACTTAGGTTCGAGCGAACCAACAGTGAGAAAGCGCCCGTCTTCGCATCTGAAGGTGTCATAAAACGGCACAGCCCCAGACAATGCTTCGCCGGTCGCACTGGGTTCACGCCCTTCGTCGGTCAGAGCGGCCACTAGAGGCCCCATCATCGACATGGCGCTCTGTGCCAGCGAGATGTCGAGCACGGCCCCGTGCCCCGTTCGCTCCCGTGCAAAGAGCGACGCACAGATCTGTTGCGCCGCCACCAGAGCTCCCGAAAAATCCGACACCTGAACCGGCGGTGGTGCGGGCGGTGCTGCACCCGACTCGCGCGCTAGAACACCAGCAAGACCCACATAGTTTAGGTCATGTCCGGCACGCTTTGCCCAAGGCCCGGTCTGTCCGAACCCTGAGATGCGGGCCACAATAATGTCGGCGCGTGCTGCACGAAGGACGTCGGGTCCTAAGCCCATGGCTTCGAGGACACCCGGGCGAAACCCTTCGATGACCACGTCGTACCGTGGGACCAGGCGGAGAACTGCGGCAATCCCTTCTGCGGACCGCAGGTTGACGGCAATGCTACGTTTGCCGTGGTTTAACGCCGCGAAATAAGCCCCAACTCCATGCACGAAGGGTGGGAGATGACGGGCAGGATCGCCAGTAGGCCCCTCCACGCGGTCTACACGGGCGCCCATTCCAGCAAGGTACCAACTACATGCAGGACCCGGCAGTAGCCGCGACAGATCCAAAACGCGGACCCCGTGTAACGGTCCTGGCGGTTCCGATGTCACTCTTAGACGGGCGGGACGACGCGGTCTAGGACACCTTCGCGAGCCACAGCACGCTGAAGGAGCAACACCAGCCCAATGTCGCCTTCCACTTTGATGGCGCCCGACAAGAACAGCTCTCGAGCGACCTTACCGCCCTTGAGCACGTCCAAAAAGTCCTGGGAGGTGCCGCGCAGGAGACAGTCGAGTGGGTCGGTGAGACCACTCAGGACAGATGCTGCCCCGCCCCGATTCTCCACGGTCCAACGACCGGGCTCGTCACCGGTCAAGTCGAATCCCACACAGACCCCCGCCGGCAGAGCAGCGGCAAGGACGGGTCCGAGGACCCCTGGAGCTGCGCGAAAGAAAGACAGAACAGTCATGCTATGAGTATTGTCGCGCTAGGCCGCAGCAGTCAAACAATCGACACAGAAAGTGAGCATTGCCGTCTATGTCAGATTCAACCGTACAAATGCCAAAACCCGTTTTTTTGGCGTCCGACGGAACCGGCGACACTGCCGAGCAAATGTTTCGTGCTGCATTCCGCCAATTCAAAGGTTCGCTCATCCATGTCCGCCGGTTCCCAGCCATTGCCAGGGTCGAGCAACTGGAGACAGTGTTCCGAAAAGCCAAGCGAGAGGGCGCCCTCGTTGTCACCACGATGGTGCAACGGGATCTTCGTGAGGCCGCTGTGGTCCTAGCGAAGTCATCGAGTGTGCGTCATACCGACCTGATCGGCCCATTGATTGGGGACTTGGAAACTTATCTGGGAAGTCAGGCCGCAGGTGTTGCGGGACTGATGCACTCCGCCGACGAACAATATTTCCGCCGCATCGAGGCGGTAGAGTTCACGGTCAAGGCCGACGACGGGAAGGTTCCCAACATGCTCATGAAGGCCGACATCATCCTCACCGGAGTGTCGCGCACTTCCAAGACGCCTTTGTCCACATTCTTAGCCCACAAAGGCTACAAAGTCGGCAACATTCCGCTGGTGTTGGACCGCCCACCACCCGCGCAGTTGTTCAGGGTCAACCAGCGCCGCGTCATGGCACTGACCATCTCCCCGCAAGCGCTTCAAGGTATCCGCCAGTCACGCCTCAAGACTCTGCGAATGGGCAAAGAGGTGGACTACGGAGACATCGACTACATCTTGGCCGAGCTGGAGTACGCCAACGACCTATTCCGAGCGAACCCCGAGTGGCCCGTCATCGACGTCACCAACAAAGCCATTGAGGAGACGGCGGCACTCATCTTAAGTGAGTATCGCGAGCGCGGATTTGACGTTCCCCTCGGCGACGCCGGCCAGCTGTAACTAGACTTCCACGCTGGCCTACCTGCCGCGGAGGTGAGGTCTGGTGGTCGCATTATTGGCGCTGATGGGATGTAGTGAGCACGAGCCACCGACCGAAGGGCCGTTGAAGACCGAACCTACGAGAAGGTGAGTGACGAGTCTGTAGAGGGACACACCCCACGTGGATTTTCCGGTCGAGGAACTGGTTTATTTTCGGCGGACACCCTTAACTCCGACTTTCCGGAAGGCGACGGAGTCCAGGCCTTCACAACGCTCGGCCTGACGGCCGGCTCAGGTATTGCTGACGCCACCGGCGTTGAGTCCGCAACCCTGACCATTCCCGACTCACGCCTTACCGGCACCCCGTTTGTAGACCTGGGTGCGCTCGTCGCCGAAGAAATCTTCTACGACGCCTTCAGCCCGGACCTCTTCGACAAGCTCGGACCCCTGGCGGCTTTTCGTCCACCTTGGCCACATCCGCCGATGCGACGCCGCCGTGCGATGCCACCGAGCTGGTGGCGAGTGCCATTGACTGGGGCGCGACCCGCATTCAGCTACGTGTCCGGTTCGAGACCGCCGACGACAACGACGGCGAAAGCGACCTCCTCTTCTTCAATACCGACGATGCAAACTAGACTGTGGCGGGCTTGGTCGTGCTGGACGCAGCCGTCTTGATCGCAGAGGTACCGTAGGCCGCTATGCGGCTGGCCACAATCTTCCAGCAGCTTCTAGAGCACTCTCAATGGGTGACTCAACGACATCATAGGTCAGGGTCCGCTGCCAGTTTCGTTGCTTGCGAGCAAGAGTCCATGTGTCCCGCTCAGTACGCCAGATAGCTTCCTGTAGATCCAGTCCATCGACCAGATGCTCAGTCAAGTGGCGGTAGCCTAGGCTACGCATGGGCTTGCTCTCGCGCGGTACCTCTTGCGTCAGCAGCCGCTGAACCTCGGCCAGGTACCCGGCCTCCATCATGCTGTGAAGCCGCTGAATGATTCTCTCACGAAGGTCGACTCGGTCGAGCCATAGTCCTTCGCTGTACACCCGGTCTGGCGCTCTGGCGTGGGTCTGCTGTAAGTCCGACAGGCGCTGGCCGCTCTGCCGGTAGACCTCAACGCCTCGGACTACGCGCACCCGGTCGTTGGGATGCAGTCGCTCCGCAAGCACAGGGTCGACCTTAGCAAGCTCACTGTGAAGGTCTTCCATGACCTCCAGCTCTGCCCGAAGCGCAGGGTCGACGGCGGGTGTCTTGACCAAGCCGCGACGCACGGCCTGGTGGTACATATGAGTTCCGCCGGCAACCACAACGCGGGCCCCCTCTTCGAGCAGTGAATCCGCTAGGGCGACAAAGTCAGAGGCGTCGAAGGCCTGGGTGGCCTGCCGTACATCGATGCCTTCGTGACGGATCTGCGCGCGCTCAGCTGGGGTGGCCTTGGCGGTGCCTACGTCGAAGCCGCAGTACACCTGCATGGCGTCCGCAGACAGCACCACTGCGCCAAATGCCTCGGCTACTGCAAGCGAAGCGGCAGTTTTTCCAGATGCTGTGGGGCCTCCGAGAAACAGAACGCGTGGGCGGTCATCCATCACTACCCAACCCGGAACCGTCGGAGAAGTTCGGCGCTGTCCACACGAACAGCGACCGTCCGTTCACGGACAAGAACAGGGTCCACTTCATCAAGTGACGCCATCGCAGTCTGCATTTGGTAAGGCGTCATTGGGGAGTCCATTGAAGCAGCAAGCGCGGCTACAGCGACCAGCCGAGCCACGGCCAAGCGCGCGCTGTCCCGGCGTGCATCGTTTGAAAGCTCGGCGGCAATATCGCGAATCACCACTTCGATATCCGACTGTTCCAACAATGCGGGCAGCGCATGAATGGCGAAATGCCCGCCCCTTACCTTGCGAACATCGAGTCCAGCGGACTTGAGGGCACTGCTTCCCATTGACAGCGCACTGGCATGGGCGACGGGCAGGTGCACATCGCGTGGCGTCAACAGGCGCTGGACCGGGAGGTTCGCGCTGTCATCGTCCATCAACTGGCCAAGAATGACCAACTCCTGTGCAGCTCTGCGGTCGACTACCACCAGTCCACTTGGTCCTTCGCACAGGATGAACGTAGTCCCCAGTCCGCCGATAATACGTAGATCCCGGTACTTCTGCACTGCCGCCGAGGTGTAGACGGCTGCGGTCTCTCGCACGAGCATCGGCTGTGGGCCCGGCTCCGGCACTGCTGTCGCACGAGGTGGAGCGACGCGCGAGTCGTCTGCTGGGTGCGGTGACAGAGAGGTCTGGATGGCCGGGCGTGGAACCGACCGGCCGCCGACCGCATCTGCTGCGGGACGGGGACCTGGAATGGGTTGCCAGGTCGGAAGCGGGGCTGGCGCATCGATGCGAATGGGCTGACGCACGCCGTGTTGCTCCAGGGCTAAGCGCAGGCCGTCGGCGACGACCCGAACAACATCTCTTGGATGGACGAAGCGCACTTCAATCTTGTTGGGGTGCACGTTGACGTCGACAGAACCGGGGTCCAAGCGCACCTCTAGCACCACTACCGGATGGCGACCCTTGGGGACGATGCCTTGGTAGGCTTCGGACAACGCACGGTGCAGAATCATGTCGCGCACAAAGCGTCCATTGACGAACAAGTAGACCGCACCGGTTCGCGTGGACCGGTGAATACCCACTGGACTGACGTGGCCTTCGACTTGGATACCTGCGTCGCCAAATCCAACAGGTACAAGCGCTGCCCCTTGAGGGCCAAGCAGGTCGGACGCCCGCTCGCGCCGTGTGGCTACGATGGGCGCAGTCAGGAGCTCGCGTTCCTCATGCATGACGTGGAAGCCAACCTCGGGATGAATCAAGGCAATGCGCTGGACGGCTTCCATACAGTGGCCGAGCTCGGTCCCGGTGGCACGCAAGAACTTACGACGTACCGGCAGGTTGTAGAACAGCGAGCGAATGTCAATCTCAGTACCGGCCGCAGCTCCGGCATCGGACACGCTCTGAACCTCTCCGCCATCGACCTGCAACCGAGTGCCAACGGGGGCGTCCGTCTCGCGAGTGGTCAGGGTGAAGCGCGATACCGACGCAATCGACGGCAGAGCCTCGCCGCGAAAGCCAAGCGACAGGATATTCCCAAGGTCCTCAGCAGTGCGAATCTTGCTGGTCGCATGACGCTGAATGCACAGCAGAGCGTCTTCTCGGCTCATACCCGAGCCATTGTCGACCACGCGAACCAGAGTCCGCCCACCGGCGCGCAGCTGTACGCGAATGTCCGTGGCACCGGCGTCGACCGCATTCTCGACCAACTCCTTCACCACAGAAGCGGGCCGTTCAACGACCTCTCCCGCAGCAATCTGGTCGACCAGGCGGTCGTCTAGAACGCGAATGCGCATGCGTTTCCCTTAATCGTGTTTGGCAACACCCAGCTTGCGACGCTCTTTAAAGCGCATACGAAGCGGTGTCCCTTCGAAATCAAAGGCTTCGCGCAAGCGATTCTGCAGGTAGCGCTTGTACGCCACAGCCACATTATCAGGCGCATTGCTGAAGATGACGAAAGTAGGCGGACGAACCCGTGCTTGGGCGCCGTAGTACAGACGAACCGGGTGGTTCTGATTCTGCGGTGGCGAGTGAGCCAGCACGGCACGTTCGAGGAAGCGATTGAAGTTCGCTGTGGAGATGCGACGGTCGAAGCTCTCGTACACCTTCTCAACCATCGGCAGGATTCGGTGACAGCCTTTGCCGGTCTTGGCGGAGATAAACAAGTACGGCGCAAATTCGGCGTGCGGAAGACGATGTTCAATCTGGCCTTCCATGGCGGCGGCGTCGACATCCTCCATGTCCTTGACCTGGTCCCACTTGTTGAACAGCAACACGAGTCCACGACCACGCTGAACAACCAAGTCTGCGATGCGCGCATCTTGTTCGGTGATGCCTTCGGTCGAGTCGACGACCAACAACACGATGTGGCAGCGCTCAATCATGCGAATGGACCGCAACGAGACGAAGCGCTCAAGCTGCGTGTCAATCTTGCTCTTACGACGCACGCCAGCGGTATCGACAAGCAGGTACTCTTTGTCGCCGACGGTCAGCAGGGAGTCGACGGGGTCCATGGTCGTACCTGGCATGTCGTGCACCAGGTGGCGGTCTTCGCCGAGAAGCTTGTTGACCAAGGTGGACTTGCCAATGTTCGGACGGCCGACAATGGCAATGCGCATTGGCCCCCGCTCTTTGGCCATATCCTTGGCATCTTCTTCGACCTCTTCGTCGAGAATACCCTCGGCGAGGGCTTCTTCATCAATATCGAAGACCTCCTCTTCTTCCGTACGAGGTTCGAGCTCGGCTGCAGTCGGTGGCGGCAGCACTGCGATGATGCCTTCGAGCAACTCCCAGATGCCGCGACCGTGCGCCGCGCTGACAGTGAAGAGTGGCGTAACTCCGAGCTGATAGAACTCGGCGGCTTCGTCTTCTTGCTGGGGACCGTCGATCTTGTTGACGACGAGAAGCACCGGCTTGCTGGTGCGTCGGAGCAGGTCGGCGACGTCGGCGTCAGCGGGGGTGAGGCCGCTCTTACCGTCTGTCGTGAACAAGATGACGTCGGCCTCTTCGATAGCGATCAACGACTGACGACGCATTGCCCGGAGCAGATCAGTGTCGTTGTCCGGCTCAATTCCACCGGTATCGATGAGCATGGCGCGGCGCTCTTCGAGCAGCTCCACCTCTTGGTACAGGCGGTCACGAGTGACACCGCTCTGGTCATCAACAACCGCCTTTTTGCGACCGGCAAGGCGATTGAACAACCGAGACTTGCCGACATTCGGGCGTCCGACGATGGCGACAACGGGCAAGGACATAGGGACTCATGGGGTGCGGGGTCGTTTGGAGCGCGTGCATAACGCAGAGCGGCGCTTGCGCCTGAGGCAGAATTTCGGCACCGAGGTGTTGGTGACGCACGAACACCTCGCTGGTGAGTGCGGCTGCCTGTGAGGAATGAGACATGGGCGGCGAGCGAGCAGCTGCGACGGAATCGCATAGCAGGATTCGCGACTTCAAAACTCGATCATGTGACCCGCTCACCGCTCACAACTCGCCGCTCACAGCGCACAGCACCGCAAACACTCATCTCTCCATGCCCGATTGCGTCTGTGGCGCGTTAGTTGCGCCGACTGGAGGCGAAATGCGCGTTGTAGTGGCGATGAGCGGAGGCGTGGACTCCTCGGTAGCTGCGGGCTTGCTCGTTGAGCAGGGGCACGAGGTGATTGGCGTTCACATGAAGTTGCACGACCAAGCGGTCAGTGCGGTGAAAGCCAAGAGCTGTTGCGGACTCGATGACGCGCTGGACGCGCGTGTTGTCGCCGACAAGCTCGACATTCCGTTCTACGTGATGAACCTCAAAGCAGCTTTTAAGAAGGCCGTGATCAACGACTTCGTAGACAGCTACAAGGCGGGGGCCACGCCGAATCCGTGCATTCAATGCAACGGCGTCCTGAAGTTCAAGGTGCTGATGGCACGCGCCGTTGCTCTTGGCGCAGATGCCCTGGCAACCGGTCACTACGCACAAGTGGAACATGGCGCAGACGGGCCGATGTTGCTCGCCGCGGTGGACCCTGGAAAAGACCAGTCCTACTTCCTCTTCCCCATCTCAACCGATGCCTTGACCAAGACCCTCTTCCCGCTCGGTGGCATGACCAAGGCCGAAGTACGCGCCCACGCCAAGCGTCTGGGCATGGTCACAGCCGACAAGCCCGAGAGCCAGGACGTCTGTTTTGTTCCCGACGATGACCACGCGCGCCTGGTGAAGGAAATGCACCCAGATGTGGACGCCAGCGGTGAAATCGTCAACGAAGCAGGCGATGTTCTCGGCTACCACGACGGCTACTATCGCTACACAGTCGGTCAGCGTAAGGGGCTTGGAATTGCTCTAGGTAAGCCCGCTTACGTGCTCAGCGTTGACCCCAAGACAGCGCGTGTTGTGGTCAGCACGGATGCAGACCGATTGCTGCACCAAGGTCTCATCGCCGCACGCTGCAACTGGTTTGACCGCCCCACCCCCGACGATGTAGTCCATGTGCGCATCCGCCATCGTGGCGCGCTCATTCCGTGCACGATCAGCGACGGAGACGTCCCTACGGTTCAGTTCCACGAGGCCGGCCGTGCGGTCGCACCTGGTCAAGCTGCCGTGTTCTACCGGGGCGATACCGTCCTTGGCGGCGGGTTCATCACCAAGGCCTTGGAGGCTGCGTGACCGAAGGCATGGCCCAGCTCGAAGAGCGTCTTGGCTACACCTTTACTGACCGTCAGCTATTCGCTGAAGCGCTCACTCACTCGTCGTATGCGCATGAGCAGAAATGTCGGGACAATGAACGTCTAGAGTTCCTCGGAGATGCGGTTCTTCAGGTTGCTATCAGCCACGCCTTGTTCGCGGCCTTTCCAAAGGGTGACGAAGGCCGGCTGTCTCGGGCACGAGCGATGCTCGTCAACACCCAGACCCTAGCCATGATCTCGATAGACCTCGGTCTGGATAAGCTGCTACGCCTTGGAAAAGGCGAAGCGGACTCCGGCGGCCGTACGCGTCGCCGCTCGTTGGCAGCGTCTACCGAAGCGCTTCTTGGTGCGCTGTACTTAGACGGCGGGCATGCCGTCGCGGATGACGCTGTCGCGGCCTGGTTCGCCACCCGCATTCAAGCCCTCGTCGACGGCCGAAATGACGGAGATGACCCCTTCAAGGACCCGCGCAGCCGCCTTCAAGAAACGACACAAGCGGAAGCGGGTGTTGCTCCTACCTATCGCGTCATTGACACCGAAGGTCCAGCACACTCACCTTGCTTCAGTGTTGAAGTGTCTATTGGCCAGCAGCTGATCGGTTCTGGCACCGGAAGCACCAAGCGCGAAGCCATGAAGCACGCTGCCGCAGATGCCCTGAGCCGTCGCGCATCGTGAAGACGATTGCGCTGCATACCGGCTGCTGTGAGCGTGGACAGCGTTGTGTGCTGTGTTCGCCACAAGGCCAGGTCGACACGGACGAGGTTGTCCGCGTACTGCTGGAACAGCATGAAGGACCCGTGCATGCTTTTGGCGGTGCGCCCCCGAAAGACGCCTGGATGGCGCTGTTCACTGGGCGTGATGTACGCGTTCGCGTCCGCCCGGATCTGCTGAGCCGACGCCGTGCCGAGGAACTGGTTCGGCAAGGTGTGGTGCGTATCGAGCTGGATGCGTTGTCTGTGAACGACCGTCTCCTGCGCTGGAGTCGTCGCCGCTACCGGGGTAGCCGCATAGTCACCATGACCAAGGCTATGCGTTCGTGGGGCATTGAAGTCGGCGTTGTGCAGGCGCTTGGACTGCCCGCAGGCACCCTGGAAGACGCACTCGCAGACGCCATCACCCTCGCACCATTGGTGGACACAGTGCGCATCCATCCAGTGCTTGTCCTCGCCGAAGCTGACCTCGAACAGCAATGGACGGACTCCCGCTATTTCCCACTCACCATCAACGCCGCAGCCCTATGGTCGCGACAAGTCATGGAGATCTACGAAGCGCACAATGTGACGGTTCTGCGCGTCGGTATGCAGCCGGGCCCAGATGGCCTAGGACGTGCTGTCGCGGGTCCCCTGCATCCATCGCTTCGAGAGACCGTTGAGAGTCAGAGAGCCCTCTCTCGACTCACTGCTTTGCTGTCGGATGTCCCGAACGGAGCCGATGTGGTGATTGAGTGCGCGCCAGCAGACGTCAGCCGCACTAAGGGCGCCGAGAATCACAATGTCCGCGTGTTGCGCGACACCTACCGGCTGGCCTCTGTGACGGTCGCTGCCGACCCTGACTTGGAGCGCGGCCACCACCGCGTCCGAAGGACCACACAATGAGTGACACTTTTCGCACCGGCTACGCCGCCCTTGTTGGACGCCCCAACGCTGGCAAATCTACCCTGATGAACAACTTGCTAGGCGGAAAGCTGGCCATCATCTCGGCCAAGCCGCAGACCACGCGAAACCGGATTCGCGGAATCTTGAATCAGGAGGACAGCCAGATTATTCTGGTGGATACTCCCGGTATTCATGATGCACACACCGAGCTGAACAAGGTCATGGTCAAGGGCGCACTATCGGCGATTGATGACTGCGACGTTGTCATCTGGCTGTGCGACATGACGACGCTGGCAAAGCGAGTGAAGAAGCAGGAAGACTTCGAGCTGCTGGACGCTGTCGATGAGCTGATTGCCAACGCGCTGGTTGAGTCGGGTACTCCCGTCATTCTGGCTGCGAACAAGATGGACGTGATTGCCAAGGAGCTCGTCCTGCCGGTCATCGAAGCGCTGAGCGCACGCGTTCCGCTCATTGCAGCCGTGCCCATCTCGGCGCTCAAAGGCCTGAATGTGGAAGCGCTCAAGGGCGAAATCGTCAAGCACATGCCCGTGCATCCACCGGTGTACCCGACCGACCAGTGGACCGAGCTGTCCGAACGCTTCCTGACCGCCGAGGTCATTCGCGAGAAGCTCTTTCACCTGACCGAGCAGGAAATCCCCTACGCCACCTTCGTAGAGGTCGAGAGCTTTGACGAAGAGGAACGCGACACACCGCGCAACCTCACCAAGATTCACGCCAAGATTGTGGTTGAACGCGACAGCCAGAAGGGTATCGTGATTGGAAAGCGCGGGTCCATGCTCAAGAGAATCGGTACAGACGCTCGCAAGGAACTCGAGACCCTGCTCGACTGTAAGGTGTTTCTCAAGCTGTTCGTGAAGGTCGAGAAGGATTGGTCCAAGACCAGCAAGGGACTACGCCGCGTCGGATTTGAACTCGATAGTTAGGCCCGGCCTAGACCGTTTTACGGAGTTTACTATGACTATGCCCCGCCCGGCTGCTCTGGGCCTCACCATCATTCGTATCGGCCTTGGCGGCATGATGATGTTTCACGGCTACCCTAAAGTCCTCGGCGGCGATGAAAAATGGGAGATGCTCGGAGGTGCCATGGCAGTGGTCGGCATCACTGCGGCTCCCGTGCTCTGGGGGGCTGCGGCAGCGTTCACCGAACTCATTGGCGGTCTATTCTTGGCACTCGGCTTCCTCACTCGCCCAATGGCTGCACTGCTGCTGTTCACCATGTTTGTGGCTGCGGGGATGCACCTAGCCAAGGGTGATGGTGTCGCTGGAGCTTCGCATGCCATCGAAGATGGCATTGTGTTCTTGGGCCTTTTACTGGCCGGGGGTGGCCCGTGGGCCGTCGACCGGTTGGTCTTCAAGAAGAAGGCAGAGTAGACGCCTACAGGCGTGGCCGATGTCGTTGATGGAAGAAACCGGCGCTAGGGTGCGTTCAGGGGCGTCGCCAACTGACGACGTTGTAACTTGTTACTACTAGGAAGTTGGCGGCGAAACTGGGCGTGCCAAAGCGTCGGGTTCGACATCAACGTGGAGGTCCACCCCTGTAGTTACCTGGGCTGCAGGGTCACAGCACGACTCGGCAGATCCGCAAGGCTGCGTAGACGCTCGCCATCCCACACCTGAATGGTTGGGTCGGCCAAGTCAATGACAATGCCTCCAGCTACGGCATCTGGAGCAGCTGGCCACAAAGCGCCGGCTGCCCCCGACTGGACCCCCAGTGGCGCAGCACATGCGGTGTCTAACGCCGCTGCTCGTTGGTTGACGGGTCGTGCCCCCCAAGGAGCTCCGGGAGGCTCTGGGTCGTGGTCCCCCAGCGCACGCCATGCTTGCGCCGCAGGCTCTTGCCAGGTCTCTAGCGTCTGTTCAGACAGAGCCCGTCTCCACGCTGCCCAGGTCGCGCTCGCGCCAGAATCGCGCACGTCACCGTCCCAGGCCAGCAAGGCATCGTGACACTTCTGGCCCGACTCCGTACCGGGCTCTACGCCGTTTAGTACAGACGGCAGACCGGTCTCGGCCAAGAATGGGTCGGACAGCGAGGTCCACAGAGTCGCGCTGTTCGCGGCCGATTGCCAGGCTACCTGTGCAGCCAACCGGTCGGCGCGTCGCCCATCTGGAAAGTCTGCTCCCATGGCCACGCTGACCGGCGAGCGGGGGCGTGCCCCGGTGGTAGCGACCAGACCCATCGGCGGATCCAGCGTGCGCGGAAGCCGGTCCACACGGCCTTGCCACAGGTCGCCATCTCGGACGTCATGCGGCACACGCCCGGTGACCCCACGCCGGCGCACAATGCGCCCGACAACCGCATCTGCGATGTGTCCCTGTGTATCTGCGCTGACCAAGTGCCACGCCGAGCCCACTGGGCGGTCGAATGCGCGGACCGCCTCAATGACCGTTGGGGTCTGCGCCAGGGCCCACAGAACGGGCAAGGTCTCGTCTATGGGTTCGACGCCAGCCATACGCAACACGAGTCCAAGCTCATCGGTGCGAGCTACCAGCGGTCCAAGGTGGGTTGTGTCGTCATCCGCCAACACAAACTCTTCTAAACCAACGGTGTAAATCCGCTCCTGTAGACCCACGACCACCAGGTCCATTGCATCGGCATTTGCGGCAGTCAATGACCACGCGGTCGTTAGGTTGCGTCCTGCCCAAAAAGCAGGAATTCCGGGTTCGGTGAGGCCACTGACGTGAAACCCGGGTGTATCGAGCTGTACGGCGATCATGGCGGGCTCGCCGATTCGTCGGCCAATCAGCGCTCCCAGCAGCGAAGCGCCAGACTCACTGCGTCGTCCAGCGACCGCAACCGCGGATGCGACGGGCGCGGGCGTGAGGAACGCGCTCGGAATCGCCGGGTCGCGAGGGAGTCCACCACGCAGGTCGTTCCACGCGGTCTCGGTTGCCAGGCCATCATCCCGGATGGCATCGTCTAGGTCCAAGACATCGAGCTGTTGCGAGAGCAACGCAGCACGTTCGGTCATCAGTCCGGCACTATGACCAAGGCCACGCAAGTACACCAAAGCGACACTGTCGGCCGCCTGCCACGGGAGGGAGGGCAGGGTGTCGCGAACGCCACGCGCATACGCATCCAGTAGCCGACGCTCCTGTGGCGTGGACTGAAGCAATCGCTGCTCTCCCAAGCCGACCAAGCCAAGCGTGAGCACATCGGAGCCCACGTCGCAGACATGGATGCGACAGTGCTGGACACGCAGGTCATTCGGCCGCAGCTGAGCGTGGGCGACGCCAAGAGCGTAGAACCCGTCGGTGTCCGTTCGCGCCGATATTCGGGCCACGCTGTCCCCAACAGCGAGCTGAACTGGGGCCTCAACGTCGGCGAGCCGAATTCGGCCATCGCCAGGGGCACAGGCACTCAATCCCGCCGCTAAGAATACCGTCCATCCCCAATTGGGCACGCCTGTCATTCCTGTCACTTGGAAATCTCCTCAAGAGTGGTACTAGGCACGGCCTCCGGAGGATTGATGTACCGTTTCAACGCCCTGTCACGCTGGCTAATGGCCACTCTCACACTCCTAGTTGTCACGGCTAGCGCCCAGGCTCAGGATGAAGTCGAAGGAACGGCGGCCGCAGCATCAACGATGGACTCCGTGGACGAAGCCTTCGGTACCTACCTCGTTGCACCGCTGTTCTCCGTGTTGTTCTTCGACTTGTGGGTCTTCGACAACACCATGTCGGCCGATGATGTCTCCGAGCCACTCTTCGGCAACTCCAGCCTCGATGTTGAGTTTCAGCGCTACGCCGCAGGCCAAATGGTTCGCGGGCAAGCGATGCCTGATGGTGCGGACCCTTACCGCTTTCTTCTCGAACGGGCGGTCAACGAAACGGCGGTCATCGACCCCTACTCGCCGACTGCCGATCCGCTATTCAAGCGTGCTAGCGACCCATCCGAGACAGGTATAGTTCAGGTCGCTGACGTACACATCGTCAGTCTTGTCGGCCAGCTTCCGGTCATCATCGAACCTGTTGAGCGGACTGTCGGGGGCGTCATCTACGACGTCACCGTGACGGACGGCCAAGTCGTCGGCGCCGCTACAGGCGGCCAAGTCGACCTCGCAGCTATGGGCATTGCACTCGGTGCCGCTCAGCTTGTCTCTACCGACGGAAGCGAAGTGCTCCTGTCGATTGACGCTCCGGAAGCTCCCGGTGTCATTCTACAGGTCGCCTCCAACGGCGAGGTTCGCTCTGGCGGAGGTCCTCTTTCATCCGACCTATTGCCCATCGTCGCTGGAATGCAGGTTCCCGTCAGCGCCATTCGCCAGATCGAAAACGCCGACGGTGAGCTGGAAGAAGTGGTGGTTCAGGTCTCTGCAGACGTGGTGTCCATGGATTCGCTTGGGCGCGCGGCCATCGCCGTTCCGGCCGCACACTCCACCCTGGCCTCGATCGGAAACCCCCGTCAGCTTACGGTTCCCTTCGTGGTCTTTTGGCTAATTCTGGGCGCCGTATACTTCACCTTCCGCATGATGTTCGTGAACGTCCGCATGTTCGGCCACGCCATCGCTGTCACTGCCGGTCGCTATGACCATGACGAAGACCCCGGTGAGATCAGTCACTTCCAGGCCTTGTCGTCTGCTCTCTCAGCCACAGTCGGACTCGGCAACATCTCGGGTGTGGCCATCGCTGTTGCCACGGGCGGGCCCGGAGCCGTATTTTGGATGGTTCTCGCCGGTACCTTGGGCATGTCCTCCAAGTTCGTTGAGTGCACGCTGGGTCAAATGTACCGCCGGACCAATGCCAAGGGCGAAGTCTCCGGCGGACCCATGCACTACCTGTCACGCGGCATTGTTGAGTTAGCCGAGCGTCGCCTCGGGAGCTCGGGCAAGCTCGTTGGCTCGGCTGTCGGCTACCCGCTGGCGGCAATGTTTGCCGTGATGTGCATCGGCGCCAGCTTTGGCGGCGGAAATATGTTCCAGGCCAACCAGTCGTTCGCTGCTGTGGCCGGCGTTGCTGGGAACTTAGCGCCATCACTGACCAGCCCCAATGCCGTGTTCTACATGTCCTTGGTGTACGGCATCGTGCTCGCCATTCTGGTCGGTACGGTCATCATGGGCGGTATCAAGCGCATTGGCGTTGCCGCTGGCGTCATCGTCCCCGTCATGTGTGGCGTGTACTTGCTGGCTGGAATCGGCGTTCTCGCAGTCAACGCCGCCGAGGTCCCGGCTGCAATCGGCCTCATCGTCGGTGAAGCCTTCACGCCACTCGCAGGCCTTGGCGGCCTCATGGGCGTCCTCGTCGTTGGCTTTCAACGCGCGGCATTCAGCAATGAAGCCGGTGTGGGCTCGGCCTCGATTGCCCACTCCGCCGCAAGCACCCCAGAGCCTGTGCGCGAAGGCATCGTCGCCTTGTTGGAACCGTTCATCGACACCATCTTGGTATGCACCATGACCGGCCTCGTCGTCGTGGTCACCGGCGTGTACACCCAAGACACCGGCGATGGCGTGCTGATGACCTCTGCGGCCTTTGAGACGGTCTTCTGGTGGTTCCCATACGTCCTCACTATCGCTGTCGTGCTGTTCGCCTTCTCGACCATGATCTCGTGGAGCTACTACGGCGAGCGCGCTGCCGTGTGGCTGTTCGGTGACTGGGCCCGAGTGCCCTACAAGCTCATGTTCGTCTTCTTCGTCGTCTTCGGGGCTGTCATCAAGCTTGGTAATGTGCTCGACTTTAGCGACCTGATGGTTCTGGGCATGGCGGTTCCAAACATCGCCGGCGCTCTACTCCTGTCGGGCCACGTCAAGAAGGCACTCGATTCCTACCGCGACAAGCTCAACAGCGGTGGCTTCGCAGCGTCTGCCGGTGCTGACGGTTAGTGTAGGCGCCTCTAGAGGACATTCCATGCGCTTCATCGCCCTACTGCCCTTGCTCCTGGCTGCCTGCGGAGAGACCGAGTGTCTCGTCCAAGACAGCCAGGCCACCACACCCGAGTGCGACGGCCAAGATGGCTGCTGCGGATTTACTTGGGGGGCATGCGCCGACGGAACCAACTACGAAGTCCGCTGCGACGGTCGCGCCCAGCCCGTTCAGTGCGACTGCTACGAAGACGGCGCATTCACTCAGTCCTTCGAGCCCAACGGCTTTCAGTGTCCAGCCAACTTCGAGCAGCCACGGATCGAGTCGATTCTAGACGCGGCGAACGAAGGCTGTGGCTGGAAGATTGCGCCTTAGCAAACGCCTCGCTCACACAGCGCGTAAGTCCCCAGCGAAGCGTTGCGCGGGATTCCTCGGTGCCTGGATTGCGTAGCATAGACCGCCAGCCACTCGGGAGGTCAGAAGACAGAGCACAGAGGTCAGAGCAGACGCCCTGCAGCGCCGGCACTTCGGAGGTGGGCTGTAGACGTTCGGAGAGGCTGTGGCGCAGCGGATTGGCCTGGGTTGGCCGGTCTGGCAGGTAGCGACCGAGCTCGCTAAGCCATCGTCGGAGACCTGAAATCGAAGACCCCGGTCCTCCGCCGCTAGGCCGCTACGCATGACCGCCGAACCGCAGGGCCGAGCCCTACGCTAGGCAATGTCGGCTAGCCAAGACCGCTAAACCGGAGCGCTCGCCCCTCCGCCGTCAGCACCACGAACTCGGGCGCACAGAGTGGGTCGAGGGACTGCCAAGAATGAGCCCACTGTGCCGCCAAGAATCTTTTTAGGCGGTGAGGTGGTGTCGGAGGCAAGGCCCGAAAGCGTACTCGGCTACGCGGGGGCCGCAGCGACGCCGAATCCGGCGCCACATCGCCATCTAAAAGAAGCCGCCGATTCCGAAGTCAAAGACACCCTTCCGTTCCCCTTCCCGAGGATTGAACGGAACGCCATACTCAAAGCGCAACGGCCCCATTGGCGATTGCCAGCGGATGCCTGCACCGGCTGCAAACCGGAGCTTGGTGGGGTTGATATGTCCGTTGTCCCATGGGTCACCGAACGCGTTGCCGGCGTCGAAGAACACGACACCGGAAATGCCTGCCGCCTTCAAGAAGTGCGACTCAATCTCAAAGTTGTTGACCCACTGCTCAGTGCCGCCAACGATGATGTTGGTGTCGGGTAGGTCCGGGTCATCCCCGTTGACACCACGGATGGACGGCCCCAAGGTGAATGGACTGAAGCCACGTACCGAGTAGATGCCGCCAGCGCGGTACCGGTGGATGAACGGCAGTGTGCGGCCGTCTGTCGACCATACGCGAGCCAAGGTGGTCTGGGCGCGGAAGATGAACGTCTCACTCTTCTCAAGCGGCCAGTAGAAGCGGAAGTTGGCGCGGGTCTCAACAAAGTTGAAGTCGCCGCCCAAGATCGACAGAACTTGGTCGTCTGAGACGCGGAATCCACCGGACAGCGCCGAGGTGGCACTGAACAAGTAGCCGCGTGTCGGGCGGATTCGATTGTTGCGCTTGTCGATAGACAGGCTCAGGCCCAAGGTCGACGTAAAGCCATTCCGGAACAAATCACCGCCGACGAGGCGCTTCTGAACAGGCGAAATCTGATTGAGACCGACCTGCTCGAAGGTGTAGTCCATGGTCAAGCGGATGTCGTCGCGGTCATCTAGCCAGCGGCCAATGCCAAACGAGCCACCGCGGTTGAACTGGTTAATTTGGAACTGCTCGACGCGGTTGAACACGTCGATAGACGCCGACCAGCGAGTGTCGAGAAAGTACGGGTCGGAGATAGCCACGCTGTACAGCTTGCGACTGCGCGACCAGTTGACCGAGCCCGAGGCCGTGTAGCCAAGGCCCAAGAAGTTCTGCTTGCTCATGGAGCCGTTGAGAATGATGGACTCAGCACTGGAATAGCCGGCTCCAAACTGGAAGCTGCCGGTAGGCTGCTCACTCACCCGGACGCTCAGGTCAACGGTACCCGGCTCGGACGACGGCACTTCGTCTACGCGGACCTGGTCGAAGTAGCCCAATCGCTGAACGCGCAGCTCCGAGGCGCGCATCAGAGAGCCACGGTAGACATCCCCTTCGTCCACCTGAAGCTCGCGACGCACGACTTTGTCATAGGTGGGGTCGTTGCCCACGATATCGATGCGGCCAATGCGCATCTTCTCACCCTTCTGAATCTGGACGAGGAAGTTCATCGTCTCCGTTTCAGGGTCCGTGATAGGCTGAATGACGACGTTTGCGCGGGCATAGCCCTGGTCTTGGTAGAACGCTGCGACGTTACGACGGACAGCATCGAAGTTCGTGTAGCTGAAGGTGTCGCCTTGGGTCAGCGACTGCGCGGGAGTCGAGAAGTTGTAGTTCCGGTCTCTGCGGCCCGTAGCATCCCGCCACTGTGTCTCCTGGATGTCCGCAACGGGTACTCCCGACACTACTTGCATGACAGCGTCTTCGGTCAGTCCTTCTTCGGGTGAGAAATCACCGGTGACCTGAACCTCTCCTACGCTGTACTGAATGCCTTCATCCACATGGATACTGATGTGGATGCTGCGCTTGTCCGGCGACAGAAACACGTTGGGTGGGCTGACCTGAACTTCCCAATAGCCTTCTTCCCAATAGAGAAACCGAATGGTGTCGACGTCGGTGGCGAGCAGTTCCTCTTGGAAGGCACCGCGACTGGTCAGCCAAGGGACCGCACCGCCTTGCTTGGTCTGCATGAAGCGACGCAGCTTGGAGGCATCGAGGTTGTCATTACCCGTGAAGGAAATCTCCTGCACCACGACCTTACGGTTCTCGACGATGTCGTACACCAAGTCGACCTGTGACTCGGTCACTTCAACAATGCGCGGCGTCACCGATGCGAGGAAGTAGCCCTTCTCAACGTACAGGTCGGTGATTCGCAGTGTGTTGCGAGCGATGGACGCTTCGTTCAGGACGCTGAACGGGCGAATGTCCATGACTTCGCGGAGGTCTTCGTCATCAATCTTCTTGTGCCCTTCGAGCAGCACCTGCCGAACGGCGGGCTTCTCGATGACGATAAAGACGAGGTCGACGCCGCCGTCTACCGGACGAGATTCCACACGCACATCATCAAAGAAACCGGTGCCAAACACGGACTTCAGATCACGCCGGACGCGCGCAGACGTGAGAGTGTCACCACGGGACAAGTCGACGGCGGACAGGACCACAAAGGGCTCTAGGCGCCGAGTCCCCTCCACCTTGACGTCCATGACTTGGCCCACCGCATCCACGAGGGTCTGGGCAGTGGCGGTCGGTAGGACCGTCAACCATAATGCGACAGCAATGAGCAATGTGCGAATCATGCCGAGACCTCTTCAAAGTGACCGTCGCTCAAGCGAAGTCGTCGGCCGAATCGCCCAGCAAGCTCGAGGCTGTGGGTGACGACGACAAGGGTGCTGCCTAGCTGATTGACCATGTCCATCATTCCATTGAACACGCCGTCAGACGTCGCTGGGTCCAGGTTGCCCGTGGGTTCGTCGGCCAGCACAAGGCCTGGGCCCATCACCATGGCACGCGCAATCGCGACCCGCTGCTGCTCGCCGCCCGAGAGTTCACCGGGACGGTGTGTCATACGCTTGCCGAGGCCCATTGCGGCCAACAAGGCTTCGGCTCGGCCACCGGCGACCGCCACTGAACAGCCAGCAAGGCGCGCCGGGATAGCAACGTTGTCAACTGCACTGTGTTCTGGCAGCAGGTGATGTGCTTGAAAGACAAAGCCGACGTTGCGATTGCGGAGTCGGTCACGGCTCGACTCACGCATAGAGGCGATGTCCGTGCCGTCAAAGAAAATGCGGCCGGCGCCGGGCCGGTCCAACATGCCGAGTAAATGCAGAAATGTCGACTTTCCGCAGCCTGAGGGCCCGACGATGCTCACCGCCTCACCTGCCGCGAGCTCCAGACTGCAATCTGAGAGCACACGAATGGTGGAACCCCCTTTTTCGTAGCCCTTGTACACATTTTCCAATCTGACTGCTACACCACTCATTCGTACCGAAGACCTTCGACCGGGTCCAACAGAGACGCTCTGTAGGCCGGGTACAGTGTGGCGATAAAGCAGATCGTAAATGCTCCCACCGCAATCGTGATGATATTTCTCGGGTCGATGACCACGGGGAGCTCGGACAGGTAGTACACATCCGTCTCTAGCGGATAGCCGTACCAGCGCAAGAAGAAGCAGCCGGCAACCCCCAAGATGGTGCCGAGAATGGTGCCGATAAGACCAATCAGCGAGCCTTCAATGACGAAGATACGCAGGATAGTTCCCCGCCCAGCGCCCATGGCCTTGAGAATCGCAATCTCGCGCGCTTTGGTGATGACCAGCATGATGAGGGTGGTGACGATGAGCAGTGCTGCGACGAACACAATCATCGAGAGAATGAGGCCCATGACGTACTTTTCGAGGCGCAGAGCGTCGAACAGCTTGGCGTGCGTTTCCATCCAGTGGCTGGAGTAGAACGGATAGCCAAGGGTGTCGCTGATGCGCTCGGAGACAGCCACAGCGTCATCGATATCGTCAAGTGCGATTTCAATGCCGTCCCACGCTTCGCCGCGGTTCATGAAATCTTGCGCAGTAGCGTTGTGAACGTAGGTCCACTTACTGTCGTACTCGTACATGCCCGAGTGGTAGGTCGCGGCAATGCGGAACTGGCCGACGGACGGCATTGGTACGCCCATGGGCCCCATTCCGCCGCCGATCGGATTGACGGCGGTGACCAGCTGTCCAGGACCTACATCCAAGGTCTGTGCGAGGACCCGACCGATGATGATGCCCGGCATCGGTGAGCCTTCGTCGTCCCACTCCGGCGGTGGAATCGGATGCGCCAAGCTGCGGAAAATCTCGAGCTTGGCTTCGTCCGTGGTCAGCTCACCGTCTGGCCCAAAGTCCATGGAGGACATGAGTGCGGTCACGTCGCCGTGACGCTCAGGGTCCAGCCCCTTGAAGACCACTCCACCGCCTTCGTGACCCGGCGTGCGAATCATGGCTTCGCCGTATACAAACGGAGCTGCGGCGCGAACGCCTTGAATCTCTTCAATACTGTCGCTGACGCGCTCTGCATCGACAATGTAGCCCGAGTACCGCCGGGTAATGACATGAGCATTGGCGCCCAAAATCTTGTCCCGCAGGTCAACCTCAAAGCCGGTCATCACGCCTATGACCCAGTTCAGAATCGCGACGCCAGCAACCACACCCACAATCGACAACACTGTCACCAACGACAGAAAAGCTTCGCCCTTCTTGCTTCGCAGGTGCTTTTGCGCCAACCACCACTCAGCGGCCCGCGGGCTCCCCGACTCGGGGATGGGCGGCAGCTTCGAAAAGTCGACCGT
>JBLHSN010000033.1:0-28343 GCA_047626195.1 Myxococcota bacterium | reverse complement strand
AGGCGGAGGTACTATTTACGCCTTTGACTTCCGCTACGGTACCGATCTGGCCGCTTCAGACTACTGTAACGTGGATGCCGGCAATGACTTCGGGCTCGGTGATGTTCAACGCTTGGCACCCGGCGATATCGACAGCTCGATGATCTACCAACGCATGACCACCCCTGCGTACCGCATGCCACCTGTGGGTACGAACATCGTCGATGACGACGGTGCCGACGCCGTCGCTGCGTGGATTACCGCCATCAGCGCCTGCCCGGAACCGTGATGAGCCGCGTTGCCTGCCTCGTCATTGTGCTCGGTGCATGTACCGAACCTGCGGCAACCGACGTCCCCATTGACGATTCTGTCGACCTCACCCGCTGTGACATTGTATCGAGCGAGCCCGTTGGCGAGCCGTGGTCCGCCGTCGAAGGCATGGCGACTAGCGCAGACACCTTGGCCTTGACCCTGCTCGGCCAGTGGCTCGGTAACTTCGAAGACATCCACGGCGGATACCAGCCAGCTAGCTTGCATATGGTGCCCTCCGCTGGAGAGGTCTACCGTGTCGAGTACGAAGATTCTAACGGCTCTTGCGGCGTCTTCGTCGAGATTCCCATGGACCTGTTCTTAGACGTCCCCTGCTTGGTCTACGGCGACATCCCGACCACGATTACAGTGGGTGAGAGGGCGAGCGGCATGATCACTTTCAACAAGCTGGATGCCCCGCGCAACCTGCTGGACCGGCCCGATTTTGACGCTGCCCTCTTGGTAGGCGGTAGCTTTGGACAGGGCGTGCTGGACGTGGACTTGATGTGGGAAGGCCGTGATGGGCAGACCGCACCCGCCGGAAGCTTGTCGGGCGCATTGCAGTAGTCGAACAGGTTTGAAACCAATCATGTCCAGACCCATACACTCCCTGTGACTCCAGGAGCAGACGTGTCTACCCGCCCCGACCGCGTGACTTTTCCATCCCACACTGGCCAACAACTGAGCGGAAGACTCGTCTACCCCGTAGGTCAGCCCGCCGGTGTGGCGCTTTTCGCCCATTGTTTTACCTGTGGCAAAGACCTCGGAAGTGCGGTTCGCGTCTCAAAAGAACTGGCACGCCGTGGCTTTCTCGTGATGCGCTTCGACTTTACCGGTCTCGGTGAGAGCGAAGGCGACTTTGCAGACACCACGTTCAGTAGCAACATCGAAGACCTTGTCGCTGCGGCCGCCTGGCTACGCGACACCCACTCGGCTCCGTCGGTTCTCGTTGGGCACAGCCTCGGTGGCGCTGCGGTGTTGTGCGCGGCCCAGCAAATCAAAGAGGTCCGCGCCGTGGCTACCATTGGTGCCCCATCGGATCCCAGCCACGTCACCCACCTGCTCGCAGACGATATCGAGACCATCGAGCGCGACGGCGAAGCCACTGTCTCTCTCGCCGGCCGGCCGTTCCAAGTGCGCCAAGCCTTCTTGGACGACGTCCGCCAGCAGTCCTTGGTCGGCCATATTGCAAAGATGAACGCTGCACTATTGGTCCTACACAGTCCGCAAGATGTCACCGTCGGCATCGACAATGCCAGGCAAATCTACGAAGCTGCACGGCACCCAAAGAGCTTTGTGACCTTGGATGGCGCCGACCATTTGCTCAGCCGCCGCCAGGACGCCGCATACGTGGGCGAGGTCGTCGCCGCTTGGGCCAGTCGCTATCTCCCGGCACGCGAAAAACCCAAACGCGCCATCCACAGCGACGACGTCGAAGTGTACGCAGGTCCCTCGGGTTTCGTGAACCAAGTCGTCGCACGTAGCCACCACTGGATGGCCGACGAACCCCTGGAAATCGGTGGAACCGATGCCGGTCCCACTCCATATGAGCATCTGCTAGCAGCCCTGGGCACCTGCACCACGATGACCATGCGGATGTACGCTGACCGCAAGAAGTGGCCTGTGCAGGACATCACCGTGCACCTACGCCACAGTAAGAAGCGGGATGAGAACGGTAAAGCCGTCGACCATATCCGTCGTGAAATCCACATCGAAGGCGACCTTAGCGATGAGCAGCGCGTTCGAATGCTCGATATCGCCGACCGCTGTCCCGTTCATCGGACGCTACACGCAGAAGTCGTAGTCACCACGGCCGAGGTCTAGTCTTCGGCAGCGACCACAATGGCGTCGTACACGTCATGTCCGAGAACGCTCTCAATGACCTCCCGCTCCGACTCATACAGCGGTGGTGCCCCGTCGGATAAGCAGGGAAAGACCCGTGCCGGCCGACTCGCAAGGTCGCGAGCCGTCTTCTTGTGAATCGCCGTCACCAAGACCGAACCATCGCCCATCGCTACAAGTGCCAGCGGAAACAATCGGCATGGGAGCGGTTTAAGCTCTCCAGGTTCACGACCCGTCTCGCTTTCCAACCGATGCAGAACACACCGCAAGCCGTCGGGCGTAGACTCGGCAAACACACAACGTTTGCGACGACTTCCGCGGTCAGCGTGGCGCACCAAGGCACCCTCTTCGTGCCAGGTCGGAACGCCATCGGCCCAGCGTGCGTCACCTTGCATAGCAAGAGCAATCTCGGGAAGGGCAGCGTCAATAGCAGAGACTTCTTCGTCGGCTACGGACACTTCGAGATCGGCACAACAGCTTCGTTCTGAGCGCCCACGCATCCCCGGTGTGCACAAGTGGGGCCTGCAAGCATGGGGCTGCGTCAACGCCAACATGTCGAGTAGGACACCCTCGCCACCATGCCCGAGCTGCCCGGACATGGCCCGTTGCAACACCACTCGCGTCCAGTCAGCCTCGGGCGCTCCCTGGTCATCTAGCCAGTCATTCACATCCACAGCACACTCCACGACTTCAGAGTGGGCTGTATTGCACGATGAACAGACAAATGCTTTGCTTTCGCGTGACTCACCGTGGCAGCGCATGCCGGTGAACCAGTGCTAAGTCATTGGACTGAACCGGCGCCAAGCCTCCTGGAGCTATCGTGATTTCGCTACTTGCTTTGCTGGTCCCCGTCGCTGCTGCATCCACGCCCACCGAAGTGGCGCTGGCAGTGCCGGATATCGCGGCGCTGCGTGCAGAAGACCGCTACAACAGCACCGTTCCGGGGGCTCCCTGGCGGTACGGCGCAACCATCGCGCAAGACCTCACCACCACCAATTCGGGCGAGTGGACGACTCAAGAAGATGGCTCTCGCCAGTGGCGCCTACACATTGAGGCACCTGGCGCCAAGCACCTTAAGTTGTTGCTGAGTGACTTGAACTTGCCAACCGGAACCACCCTGACGCTAGACAGCGGCCGGGACCTCGTCCGCTACACGGCCCGCACCGGCTTCCTTGGAACCCGGCCTGTCTCTGGAGACACCCTCGACATCACCCTAGATGCGCCGGCAGGTACTGCAGCGGACCTCAGCATCGACAGCGTCGTCTACGGCTATCGGACCTTCGGACCCCAGCGGTCCGACCTATTGGGCTCCAGCGGTACCTGTAATGTGAACGCTGCCTGTACGGCCGCGGACGACTGGCGCACAGAGACGGAGAGTGCTGTTCTCTTGGACATTGGCAGCAGCGTCTGTTCGGGTACCCTGATCAACAACACAGCCCAAGACCAAGCCCCGCTCATCCTGACGGCAAACCACTGCTTTGAAGGGAGTGATGTCCGTCAGTGGAGTGCATGGTTCAACTACGAGAGTGAAGGCTGCGACAACCCACAGACCGAGCCCGCAGCAGACATTCTGTACGGAGCCAGCGCACTCGCAGCAACGCGCAGCTCGGATATGGCTCTCATCCTTATGGATGAAGAAGTCCCACCTGAGTTCGGTGCGTTCTTCGCAGGGTGGGACGCAACGGGCCGCACGCCGGACTTCACCGTGGCCATCCACCACCCGGCTGGTGACATCAAGAAGTTCACCTACGATGCAGACCCACCGGGTACAGACGGCAGCTACTGGTACATCGGCTCGTGGGATCTCGGAACCACCGAAGGCGGGTCCTCAGGCTCGGGCCTCTACGACGAAAGCGGGCGAGTCATTGGGCACCTCTTTGGCGGAGACGCTTCCTGTTTTAATCCTGGCGGCGGTGACTCGTACGGCGCTGTCTCACGCGGCTGGGATGGAGACGGAACCTCAACAACCCGCCTGAGTGACCACCTCGACCCCTTGGGCATTGACCCCGGTACCTGGGATGGGTTCGGCGAAGGCGGCTTGCCCATCGAAGCCGGTGTCTCCATGATCTCCCCCACCGATGGCGGCACCAGCTGCGGCCAGTCCATCGTTGTTGAGGTCAAGAACAACGGGGCTGACCGACTGACACGCGTAGACTTCGAGGTGGATGTTGGCGGCGAGGTCCTTGAAGCGACCTGGCGCGGCGGCTTGGACTTTAATGAGACCGAGGCGTTCACCATTGAGGTGGCGCTCGAAGACGGTAGCCAAGATGTCACCGTGACCATTGTGGAAGCGAACCGGGAAGAAGATCCCGTACTAGGCAACAACACCACACGCGCACGATTCGATGTCGTCGACGTGGTCGGTGACGAGCTTCCAGCCGTGTGGAATATGGATGACAACACCCCGCTCGTTACGCGCGAGAACCCGCAGATGGGCGTGACTTGGCAGCTCGTAGACGTTCCGGGCCGCGGTGTGGTCGCTGGAATGAACAACCTCGACACCGAGAATATCGGTCATATCGATGCCATGGTCCTGGGTACGTTTGAGATCCAGGGCGGCAAGCCACTGGTTGAGTTCGACTACGCGTACGCCCAATATCGTGAAGAGTTCAGTGACGGCTTACGCCTTGTCGCTATCAACGCCTGTGACGCCGTGGAGACTATTGTGTGGGAGCTCGCCGGGGCGGACCTCGCTACTGCTCCCATGACCGAAGACCCCTTTGTCCCAACCGAAGACCAGTGGGAATCCATCAAAGTTGACCTGTCCGACTTCAGCGACCAGACCGTCACCCTTGAGATTCAGAACGTGGGCGCATGGGGCCAGTGGGTCTACGTGGACAACGTGGAAGTCCGAAAGCAAAACAGCCTTCTCGGATGCCGCTGCGACGTCAATGGCTCCCCTGCTCAGCTTCTATGGGCCTTGCCGCTGGCGCTATTGTTCCGCCGCCGCCGCTGTCGCTAGGGTTTCCTAGCCAGCCGCTCGCGACAGCTCAGCCGCCTCTTCGTATTCGTAATCCTGTCGCATGGACGTCTGACCCGTCATGATGTCGACGGTCTTCCATGCGCGCTTCCATACGGACTCTTGAACGTAAGGAACCCCATATTTGTGACACAATGTCTTCAGCTCGGGCTGCATGCGCCGGTACTGAAGCATGGTCGCTCGAGGGAACAAATGATGCTCGATCTGATAGTTGAGCCACCCGTGCAGGAAGTCGGTCACGTCGTTGCCACATGCATAGTTGGCGGAGCCGACAATCTGGCGAAGATGGAACTCATCTTTACCGCGTGCCGGACCGGAGAATCGATACAAATCATCGCCAGTGTGGTTGGGCGCCACTACGAAAAACGCGTGCAGATTCGTCACGAGTTCAGCGAGTAGGGTGTTGATCAACACGCTCATTGCAGCCCATGGACCGATCAGTAGGAAGAGTGCAGGGAAGAGGATGTAGTACACGCCGATGTACGGAATCCAGCTCTTCAGCCACACCTCCCGCCCTACGCGCGAGAATGGAAACCAATCCGACCAGTAGTTGCCGCGTACCGGCACCTCGGCATCCGTCCCTTTCGTCTCCGCATGTGCGACGGAACGCAACGTGGTCGGCGCGTAGTACAGGGGCTTCCACGTCATGGCGGCGACAAAGGAAAGGATGTATTTCAGGAACAGCGGCACTTTCGCGTTTCGAATGAACGCAGCACTCACCTCCACCAAGTCAGGGTCGTCTACTTCACCCAGACGGTAGTGGTGCATTTTGTTGTGCTCATGCTGCCACGCTGCCATGGGCATCCAATCCAGCCAGTCAACAAAGCGGCGAGCACCATGCGCCCACACCTTTCCCGACCAGTATTCCGGCTTATTGGGGACACGGTCGTAGCCACCATGGCCCACGTGATGCGACAGCATGGTCCAGCGGGCAAAACGCCCCGTGCTGATGGCCAAGATGGAGATGGGATTGGGAGCAATCCAGGCTGTTGCGTAGCCTAGGACAGACAATCCCCGAGTCCAGCGCTGCATCTTGCGAAAGTGAGCGACATCCTCCGGGCCAGGCGTCGTCAGGTGACGTTTCTGAAGGTCCGCCAGTTCACGGGCGAAAGCAGTCTGGGGAGCAGCCAAAAGAAGAGTCCTCGCGAGGGTTGGCAGTGTCTAGCAGACTTTCCCACCCCGTGAGTCACGACCCCTGTGACACGCCACTAGCCGACGACACCGCCCGTTGGAAAAACCACTTTCTTCCCATTTTCTTGCGGGAGTGCGTCCCGACGCGGCACCGGAGCTTCGCCCATCACGTTCGCAGCCAGTAGGCCGCCCACTACCGCCGTGGCAGACGCAATGGTCTTTACCGCGACCTCGACCACATCCTGACTCTGCCCCGCGAACAGCGAGATGGCACCACCGAGGCCCATCGCACCCGGAACCAGAGGAAGAATACCGGCAATGACAATACTCTGTGCCGGCACGTGAGTCCGCATGCTCCATGCCCATGCGGCCACACCCGCCCAGAGTGCAGCAATGAATAGGCCAAAGGTCCCTTCCCAGTACACACTGATGGCAGCGCTCACAACAGCGGTCACAACTGCAGCGGCCCAATCGCGACGCCACGCCCCCATCAACATCATGCTCAGCAACGTCACCAGAGCAGATGCCGGAAGCACAGCCAGGGTGCCGAGAGGCCCATAGACCGGAGCTGCAGCGACAGGAGCTAGCGCATGACCGAGACTGAGTCCGCCTCCTAAACGTGCCAAGACTGCCAAGACGCCAACTGTACGCATGGTGCCTGCATTCCAGCTTCCCGCCGCAATCTCAGAGAGTGCTGCGACCATAGAAATGCCAGGCAAGAGCACAAAGACGGCGGCCAAGACGACAATGGCAGGGCTTGCCCCCCACGCAGCAGCGACACCGCCGATCCAGGCCGCGACAGCCCCGGCGACAACGTCAGCCATTGGGGAGGTATTTCCACGCCCATGCGCCCAACCATGCACCGTCCACACCAGACCACCACCGATAGCAGCAGCGACCACATCCACCCAAGACCCGCCAAGCAGCGGAGCCGCAGCCGCAGCAATACCGGCAGCACAGAGTGCCAACCAGTGTTTCGCAAGACGCGGCTGTCCAGTACGCAGACGCAAGAGTGCTTCCTCTGCGGTCAGATCGGAACGAACCCACGCATTGATGGTCTCCCACGCGTCCGTCAAGCGGCCTAGGTCGAGCGACGGCGGTGCCATGCGGGCCACTTGGGTGCGGTCGTCAATAGCGATGGACAGGCTGGTCGGAGTGACCAAGGCCTGTCCCTCACTGCCATGTTCAGCAATGAGACTCTCGACCGCTGATTCAACAAGTGGCGAAGGCGCCCCACTTTGGTGGAGCGCTCGCGCAATCTCAACGACTAGCTGTTCTTCAATACGACGCATCATCGCATCCCGTGTCAGTCTACAGAATATATCACTATGCAATTCGCCGTCGAACGAATTATCTTCGAATCTAAACGGAGATTTCCATGCTCGACAGAATCGACGTAGCTCTGGTGCGCGCTTTGCAGAAGGATGCACGCCAATCCAATAAGGAACTCGCGAATTCGGTGGGTCTAGCCCCGTCAACCACGCACGGCCGGATTGTGCGACTAGCGAACGACAACGTCATCCAGGGCTTCCATGCGCGCGTGGATGCAGATGCCGTCGGTATTGGCCTACAGGCAATGGTTTTCTTGCGCATGGCTACCCATGGCGTCGAGGTGTTGGGGACAACATGGAGTACTCTCATCGAGCGAGAAGAGGTTGCTACTGCGTGGTACCTAGGCGGAGAGGATGACGTGGTCTTGCACGTTGCCGTTCGTAATACGCGGCACCTGCAGGACTTCATCACCCATGTCCTGGGCGGCATGAAGACCATTGCCCGAGTACGAACTGAAATCGTCTTCGAGCATCACCTCGCCCAACTTCCGGTGTACACCGACTCCGACACTGGCGAAACGTGACGGGCTTCCGGTCGGTGCCAGCGGTACTTCGAGGCATGGAGTGAACATGCGAATTGCCGTCTTTGGAGCCACCGGTCGTACCGGAAAACGGGTCGTCCACACAGCGCTGGAGCGCGGTCATACCGTTGTTGCGGTCGCGCGGAGTGTCGCCAAACACACCTGGCCCACTGGCGTCGAAGTCCTGCCTGGCAGCGTGCTAGATGCAGACCTTGTGCGCACTGCCCTGACCGGCGCAGACGCGATCATTGTGGCCATCTCCATGGTGCGCACCAGCGACTTTCCCTGGGCCAAGATTCTGACCCCGAAGGACCTCCATGTCCGTGCGGTGGAGACCCTGTCGACTGTCGCAAAGGAACTCGGCGTCACCCGGTATGTGTGCATCTCCGCTCACGGCGTCGGCGCATCGGAGAATCGTGCCGGCAGCCTGTTCATGGCGCTGGTCAACACTTCGAACATCGGTGTTGCTTACGAAGACCTGGCTCGCGCTGAGGCCAAGCTGACCACCACGGAACTCGACTGGACAGTGGTGCGTCCAACGCGTCTGACCAACGGAAAGCGAACCGAGAAATGGGCGGTGGGTACCGACTTGGTCTGCGGAAATCGCGCGAACATTAGCCGGGAGGATGTCGCTTTGTTCTTGGTTTTGTGTGCAGAAGATGGCCGGCACAACAAAGAGCGCGTGAGCCTGACCGCTATTTCCTAGCCGTACATTGACGAGACCGTGTCGCTCGGAGTTTCACCGAATGACTCCGAGCAACATCTTGACGAAAGACAGCCGCGAATCAGGTATACCGGCTTCGAGAAAGCCCGGTCTGAGAACGGATAGCTAACCACCCGGACAACGACAGTTCGCGCTACCCCTGCTTCTTCAAGAACTCCACCTTCAGGTAGATCCCCGTGCCATTCACCCGGCCCTCGACCAAGCCGGGGTCGTCTCCGAGGCGGATGTTCTTCACTAGGGTACCGCGCTTAGCGGTGAAGTTGGCGCCCTTCACATCTAGGTCCTTGATGAGCGTGACGCTGTCGCCGTCTGCGAGACGCGTTCCATTGCTGTCTACGACGACAACTTGGTTATCGCTCTGCTCCGCCCACTCCCGCACATCATCCGGCAGGTAGACTTGGTCGAGAAGGTCGCTGGCCCACGACTCACCCGCCAGGCGCTTGAGCATGCGAAAACCAGTCACTTGGACGGGAGGATGTTCCGACCAGATCGAGTCCTGCAGGCAGAACCAGTGCTTGGCATCGACTTCCGAGCGTTCCTCGACCTGATTTCGGCACGTCTCACACGCCCACACCGCCGTAGCCTCGGACAGGTCATCTGGAGATACCGCCAGCTCGGCCAAGTCGTTGCCTCCTTGGCACAGCTCACAAACGGCACCGCTTCTGGCAACTAAGGCATTCAACCGAGACATAGTCTCTCCATTCAGGGGCGCCGACTAACCGGTTCGAACCTTACAGAGCCGACGAAACCCGAGGCCTTGAGTTTCATGCTAGGGGCCCGCCTTCCGCACTGCCCTAATGAGAGAATGCCATGGCCCGAGCACTTCCCTTCCTGACCTTGGCCTTAATGGCCTGCCCGAGCTCCGAACCAGAAGACACTGTCGACCTGGGTACCGACAGGGAAGTCACTGGGACCCGATGCTTCCAGACGGCACCAGCGGCAGATCGGGAGCGCTTCTTGGTGGTCTCTCACCCCTTCGCAGCACCCGGTGTAAACGACAACCGCTTCGAAGTGTTTAGCGTCGATACCGCAGGCACTCCGAGCCCTACCGGTATCGAGTTCCGCATGGGGTCGGCATCGTCACGTCGCATCCAGTTCAGCCCAAACGGCGAGCTCGGCATCGCTGTGCAAAATGACGGCACCTTAGGTGTGTTCCGTATCGACAGCACCGGTGCGGTGACCGTCATTCATGACGCGTACGGAAGCGGCCAGTTCTATGCGAGCGACGTAGTCTTTGACCTTGGCAACGAACAGCTCACAGTGGTCGACGAGAACTTCCGCAACAATGGCGGCGGGCTGTATACGGTGGCTGTGGACTGTGAGACCGGCACGTTGTCGTCTCCGAGCCAAGCCACTCCCGGTAAGCGCGCTCTGGCCTTCCTCCCGCGAGATGGCTTCGCAGATGTGGTGGTCGCAGTCGACGTCGCCAACTCTGCCGAAGGCAATGACATTCACTTGCTGGACGATGTCTCCGGCGAAGTCGTCGCTGGGGCAAGCCTGCTTAGCGAAGAAGCGATTGTATCCTCCGCGGCAATCGTGGGTGAGGAATGGGTGCTTGTCGGCGATGGTTGCGGGTTCTGCACAGCTCCGAACAGCGTGGCTATCGCTCAGCTCAACGACAATACCCTCACCGCAACCACCGTGCTTAGCCCTCTCGAAGACCCCTTTGACATCGTCGCCTCGCCCTTCGGCAATGCCGCCATTGTCAGCTCTGGCTTTGGCGACGAACTGCTTCACCTCACTCTGAACGGTGACACCTGGACAAACGCCGGCCAAATCGTCCGTCTACCGCTGCCCGGTGCCATGGATGTTGTGCGACGAGGAACACTGCGTGGCCACGTCTATGCAGCTGAGAACACCGGTATCCGCCATGTTGCCTTCGCTGAAGACGGGAACGTCGCAGACCTGGGAGTGACTGCTCTCGGTGACAGTATTCCGAACATCGTTGGCACCCTCGGAATTCAGCCATAGGGGACTCACCATGCGCACTCTTCCATTCCTTCTCATCGCGACCGCCTGCTCACCCCCTCAGGCACGTTCACCGGTAGCTCTCGAGACCCCACCGGAACCCGGGATGGTCGCCATCGCGGCACTCACCGCTCCCGGCCTCTCCTTAGACACAGATACGTGGCAAGGAGCAGACGATAGCCGAGGTACGGTCTGGCGTATCCGAGTGCATCCTGGCGCGCTATCCGTGCTTCCCTCTGCGAGTCTACAGCCCCTTAGCACCTTTCAAGACGGTCTTGACGGTGACGCATGGGTGATTGCAAACGGTGGTTTCTACGACCCCTCCGGCACCGCCATGAGCTTGGTGGTCCATGACGGCCAAGAGCACCACGCTCTCGGCAGCGGCTCGGGTGTGGTCACTGGACCATCGCCCGTTCATGTGGTTCATAAGGACGCCTACGTTCCCGGACCGACCGAAGCGCTGCAGAGCATCGACCGTGTTGTCGACAACGCGACCAACTTGGTCACCATGGCGCCAGCCGCCCGTCGCGCAGCACGAACCGTGCTTGCTGTAGATGGTGAAACCGTATGGATTGCCGTCTTCGCAGATGAGCGCAGCATTGTCGCAACGCCAGCCGGGGCTCGACTGGTAGCCACGGGGGGATTCGGGCCCACGCTGTACGAAGCCGCCGAGTACGTTCGCACTGAGCTCGCCGCCCAGCAAGCGCTGAACATGGACGGTGCTATCTCCACCCAGTTCGCCGTTCACACCCCAAGCGGGGATTTTGTAGTCCAGGGGGAGCGCGACATCATCAACGCCGTTGTGCTTACCCCCACCACAGTGGAGTAGTCATGCGCTGCCGTTGTCATAGTCGAAAGCTTGAGAAGCGGTGTTGCGGGCGTTTTCACACCGGGTCGACCGCTCCGACTCCCGAGCTGCTCATGCGCTCCCGCTACGCGGCCTATGCAAAGGGACTCACCGGCTACATTCAGCAGACCACAGACCCCAGCGGCCCGCACTTCTATGAAGACGACGGCGCGTGGACGGACAGCCTGACCCGTTTCTGCCAAGGAACACGGTTCACCGGCCTAGACATCTTGGACGCCCCTGAGCCCATTGGAGACACTGCGACAGTCCGCTTTCACGCTTACCTTGAGCAAGGTGAACAAGACGCATCGTTTATTGAAAACAGCGTCTTCCACCGTAAACACGACCGCTGGCTCTACCACAGCGCCGTACCTTAAGCAGACGGCACGACAGCCTTAAAGGCGGCAATCGCCGCTCCTCTGTCATCCGCCCCGAAGATACCCGACCCACTGACCAGGGCATGAGCACCAGCGTCAACGAACCGCTGGGCATTGTGCGTCTTGACGCCACCGTCGATTTCGATGAGCGTACCCAGACCTCGTGCGTCAATCATCCGTCGCAGACGTTCAATCTTTGGAAAGATGGACTCGACGAGACTCTGTCCACCGAAACCGGGGTTGACCGACATCAGCAGGACCAGGTCAAGGTCGTCCAACACGTACTCCAGCACGGTCTCTGGCGTGTGTGGATTGAGCGAGACCCCAGCTTTGGCGCCCGTTGCCACAGTCGCTTGGATGGAGCGGTGCAAGTGACGGCTGGCTTCGGCATGCACAGTCAGCTGGTCCGCACCGGCGTCGCGAAACTGCTGAAGGTAGCGGTCCGGCTCTTCGATCATCAGGTGGACATCAAGAAATGCATCTGGAACGGCACGTCGAATGTGGGCAATGACCGGAGCGCCAAAGGTCAGGTTGGGTACAAAGCGGCCGTCCATGACATCGCAGTGAATCCAGTCTGCGCCTAGGTCGACGAGGCTCTGAACCTCTTCTCCAAGACGCGCAAAGTCGGCGGACAGAATCGACGGGGAAACGATGGCCATAAGCACCTCCGGCGTCGCCCACGTAGCACGCGCCTCGGGTCCGCTACCCTGCCAGAGCGCTAAACACCCGCTCGACATTCTTGGCGGTCAGTGGCTTCGGCAGAAAGTCAGCAACCAGACCACGTTCGCGGGCTCGCTTCTGATCTTCTGGGCGCAGCGAAGTTGTGAGCATGACGACGACTGCGCGAGCGCGACACGGCATGGGCAGCGCAGCGTACTCTTCCAAGAACTCAAAGCCATTCATCAGGGGCATGTTGATGTCTAGGAAGATCACGTCGATCTTATGCCCTTCCGGACGCTTCAAGTACACCAAGGCGTCGATCGCCGACGAACAATCGATCACTTCATTGACCGTTCCAGATTCTCGCAGAACCAACCCGTGCAGAAAGTTGTCCGCTTCCTCGTCATCAATCAGCATTACATTTCGCAGCGTCATGTCAGGCTTTGCGGATTCACGGCCAACTCCAAGGTGAACACTGTACCCGTGGGTTCATTGTCCGAAACGTAAATCTGCCCGTCGTGTACCGCCGCCACTTGTGCGCAAATTGCAAGACCAAGCCCTGCTCCCATGTAAGTATCCTGCCGTTGCAGTCTCTCAAAGACCGAAAAGATTCGCTTCCGATGCTCCGTAGAAATGCCAATCCCATTGTCCGCCACAGACAGGCTCCAGTTGTCTTCATCCCAGTCTGCGACAACATCCACGCGAGGCTCCGGTGAGGTGTTGTAGGTGAGCGCGTTCTCTACAAGGCTATGAATTGCAAGTCGTAGCATCACCCGGTCTGCCACTACCTTCGGCATAGCGGTCACCGACACCAAGGCCTTGGCATTCGACAAAGTGTCTTCCAAGGCCTCCAACACCTCGGCAACGACATCTGCCACATCTAGAGGTTCGAGAAGGAGTTCCGCGCCGGTGACCTGCGAGTAATCAAGGACCCGGTCGGCCATTTCGGCCACACGAACGGCATGCTGTTGAGCAAAGTTCAGCAGTTCCCGCCCGTCATCGTCAAGCAGTGCCGAGTATTTTTCCTGCAGACGCGACAACAATGCTCTCAAAGTGACCGCCGGCGCCCGGATGTCGTGTGATGCGGCGTATGCGAAGCGACGCAGCTCTCCATTGACCCTGGCCAGCTGGCCGATCTTCGCCTGCAGCAACGCTTCGGCCTGCTTGAGTTCTGTGATGTCCTGATGCGCTCCCAGCATGCGCATGGGCTTGCCACTGCCATCACGAATGGCAATGCCCCGACAACGTACCCACACCGTGTGACCCGCCTTATGAGTGTAGCGAACCACCTGGTCATAGGGGACGGCGGGGTCGGCAAGGTGTGCAGCCAACTCGGCGAATGCGACCGTCAAGTCGTCGGGGTTGATCATGTCTTGCCAGGCAGAGGCCAAGTGGGGCTTTTCGTTGGGCCCATAGCCAAACACCTCCCACATACGGTCACTCATCCACTCGTGGTCCGGGGCGTTCAGGTCCCAATACCAAGTGCCATCCAGACTGCCGGTCTCGAGGAACTCGAAGATTCGTGTGTCCGTACGCATCAATTCGAAGAGCTCTTCCCGCAAGTAATGAGTGTCCTTACTCGCCATCACACATCTCCGGTTCACTGCGTGACTCCACATTCAGAGCCTTGCGAGACGACTATACAGAAAAAATACTCTTCAAGTGGTGGCAAACAATGACTCGAATGACTAATTGGGTCATCATGTCCGACTGGTCACCCGGAATCCTAGAGCGCTCGTTGAACGAAGCAACGGGTATTCGTCCAGATGAGGATGCTGCCAGGACACGCACCCGTCTTCGAATTCTGCAGGCGGCAACCCACCACTTTCTGCGGTTCGGCTATCGAAAGGCCTCCATCTCTGACATTGCAAAAGATGCGGGTGTCGCGAAGGGGACGATCTACCTTTACTTCGAGAGTAAAAACGCGCTGATGGTCGCCGCCATCAGCTACGAGAAAGTCGGCCAGCTGGAAGCGTTCAACCTAGTGATGGCTAAGCCGCCCCACGAACAGCTCCGCGCCTACCTACAGCTTGTAGGAGAGGCGGTACAAGCCTCTCCCCTGGTGGCCAGACTGACTCGAGGCGACAAAGAGATGCTCGCCGTCCTCGAGGACGCCGGCCAAATTCAAGGAGAAAAAATCAAAGCCCGACGAGATGCATTCCTCACGCACCTCATCCGCAGCGCCAACCCCTCACTAACGAACGATGCACTGCACAAACGCGTTGTCGTGCTCAACGCGGTGGTCATGATGACCGCCCAGCTCGAGGAACCGGCATTGCTCCAGGACCAGACAGTGAGCGAGTTCTCCGAGACCCTCGCGGACATGATCGTGTCGGGAATTGCCCACAGAGATGACCGGTGATTGCCCTTGTCTTGGCCATGGCAGCGGGCCAGGAGGTCCAAGGCTTTGCCGAGCTGCGCGCAACAGCCGCCATCGGCGCTGACGGCCCACTTTTGCAGGTCATTGAGCGTTTTCGACCCACCTTCGAAGCCCCACTCGGCGACCGGTTCTTCCTGTCGACGACTGTGGAGATGGGCTTTGTTCAGGGCCGCAACAACACAGACATCTTCGAGAGCACTCTGCGTAACAGCGATCTGGGCCCACTACTGGACGCCGCAAACTGCGAGTGGCCCGACAACGCCAACAACGTGTTCCGCATCGACCGCGCCTCGGACTACCTCGCCGTCGACCGCCTGTACGTAGACGCCTACCACCCCAAGTTCGACCTGCGTATCGGCCGGCAAGCCCTGCAGTGGGGCTCGGCGCTGTTCATCAATCCAACCGACCCCTTCCCCCAGGTTCTGTTCACCGAGCCGTTCAAGCCACGCGCTGGCGTGAACTCTGCGCGGCTCACCGTTCCCTTCGGCGACCTCAATCAAGTCCAAGCCGTCATTGGTACCAACGATAGCTTCACCAAGGTTCGCGCAGCCGTCCGCGGTACCGTAAACGCTGTGAACACAGACTTCTCCGTAGTCAGCGCCTACCGTCAAGAGTCCGACGAAGTGCTGGTCGGGCTCGACATCAAAGGCACATTGGGCGTTGGCTTTTGGCTAGAAGGCGGCGTGGCTTTCCGAGGGCTGACCGACGAGTCGCTGGACGTTTATGAGACGGTCGCTGTTGGCGCCGACTACTCTTTTCCCGTCCTACAGTCGCTAATTGTGACCGGGCAATACATCCGCAACGGTGCTGAGCCATCCGGCGCTTCCGTGCTCAGCGCCATCCAACCTCCAGAGTGCGACGTCGCCACTCCTTTCAACGGCGCAGCAGCGGAGCCAGACCCGTTCGCTCCCTTCCTCTCTGGACGCGACTACGGCCTGCTCGCGGTGTCCAGCGCCGTGACCCGAGACCTGATGGCCAACGTGGTGTGGCTGCAGAATATGGGGGATGGCAGTGCTATCCTCGTACCCTCTGCATCCATCCAGCTGCCCAAGGGCTTCGATGTGTCGGTGACGGCACAAGTCCCCGTCTCTGCCTGGGGAGATGGTGGCGAGTTCCACCCATCTGACGACGACCTCATGCTGTCCGTGCCCATCGGTGACACCAACGTTCCGATCGATCTGTCTGGCCTCGTCCCAGATGCATCGGTCTTCGTCTGGACCCGCTACAACTTCTGATTCCATGCCTCGGGGAGCGCACATGAGTGCCATCTGCAAGCTCGAAAACGCCAGCAAGATCTACGGAAGTGGACCTACGGAAGTGCGGGCTCTAGACACCGTATCCGTCACCATCCAACCCGGTGAGTTCACGGTCTTCTCCGGCCCCTCCGGCTCGGGCAAGAGCACCTTACTAAACTTGATTGGCTTGCTCGACTCGGCAACAACGGGCCGCGTTCTCCTACAGGGCCACGACGTCTCCGGGTTGTCCGCGCGCAACCTCGCCGCGCTTCGTGCGGAGCAAATCGGCTTCATCTTCCAGTCGTTCAACCTCGTGCCGGTGCTCTCGGCACTTGAGAATGTAACCCTCGCCTTGCAGCTCGCGGGCATGGGCGGCAACCACAAAGCGCAAGCGAGCAAGGTCCTACAGGACGTGGGTCTTGGTGAGTTCCTCCATCGTCGTCCCAACCAGCTGTCTGGCGGGCAACAACAGCGCGTGGCCGTCGCGCGGGCCCTGGTAAAGAAGCCAACACTCGTGATTGCTGATGAACCTACGGCAAACCTGGACTCCACCAGCGGAGACAACGTTCTAGACCTGATGCGTGACCTGAACGAGCGCATGGGGGCGACTTTCCTGTTCTCCACCCATGACCCGCGGGTGATGGCACGAGCCAAGCGCATTGTGAAGCTCCATGATGGCAAGATTCAGTCGGATGAGCAGCAGAACGGAGGCGCATGATGTGGCTATTTCGCCTCGGTGCGATGAACCTACTGCGCTCTCCCAAGCGCGTCGGACTCTCGCTTATTTCGGTTGTGGCCGGCGTCTGTGTGTTCATCTTGGGAGACGGATTCGCGAACGGACTCACCGAGAACGTGATTCGTGCCGAGATTGACTCGGTGGGTGCCCACGTGACTCTGACACCCCTCGGTTACGACTCTGACGCGTTTACCCGCCCTATCGAAGACGCCTACGCATTGACGGACGCCACTCGCGTCACCCTCGACGAGCAGGCACAGTCCTGGACACGACGCATCCTGTTCTCGCCCGAAGGCATTGTGGGGTCGGACGGTATTCGCCTACGCGGTGTCGCGTATGACCCCGCCAGCGACGAGGCCGTGTTCCCGCGCGACACGTGGGTAGTGCGGGGAGACATGCCCACACCGGAGAATGGCGGCGTACTGCTAGCGGTCAAAGCAGCCAAGCTACTCGGCGTCGAAGACGGCGACTGGCTCACTCTGCGAACGCGTACTGTCGACGGCGCGCTCAACGCGCTGCAGGTTCCGGTGTCTGGCATTCTGTCGGCCGGTAATCCCATCATCGACGTCAACACGGTGATGATTCCATGGCCACTCGCCGAAGACTTGCTCCAGCACCACGAGCGCACCACACACGTGCACGCACGCCTCGGCAATCGTAGAAACGCAGCCCCCCTCGCTGAGTTGCTCAGAACCACACAACCGGATGCCAAGCCGGAGACCTGGGAGCGAGCCACCGCCGAGTTGGTTCAGATGATGGAGATGCGACGAACCATCTTCCGAGTCCTCTCTTTCGCTCTGCTAGCCATGGCCGCAACCGGCATTGCCAACACCATCCTCATGGCTGCCTACGAGCGTGTGCGTGAGGTCGGCACCCTCCGCGCCATGGGCATGACGCGACGGCAGGTCACCGCACTCTTCCTGATCGAAGGCGCTTTTCTCGGCATTGTGGGTGGGCTACTCGGCGCTGCTCTTGGCGGGTTTGCCACGTACTACTGGTCCGTCCATGGCATTGACCTAGCCCCACTCATGGAGCAATCCGGAGACGTCAACAATGGGATTGCCTTCTCAACAATGCTCTACCTGTACTTCTCTCCGCCAACCATTGCTGTCGGCGTAGTTATCGGGGCGTCGGTCGCGACCATCGCATCCGTCTACCCAGCACGCGCTGCGTCGGCGCTGTCTCCTGCTGACGCGGTGAGGGCCTAGACATGTGGATTTTCAAGCTCGCTCTACGCAACGTCCGCCGCAACGGTCGCCGCACTGCACTGACCGCCGCAACTGTGATCATTGGCGTGGCCCTGTTCACCGTCACCAGCGCCTTTTCCGTGGGCATCTTCGAGAACATCTACGCAGACTCCACCGCACTCATTGGTCACGTCCGCGTGGTCGACCCCGACTTCCTTGAACGTGAACAGCTCAATCCGCTGTACGAATATGTTCCAGCTGCCGAGGCCGTCGCTGCGGACATCGAGCGACGCGTGCCTGGCGCGCATGCCTACCCCATCATCAAGTCCGGGATGGCGGTCTCTGTCGACGACACTATCGGTGACGTCTTCGCAATTACCACCGGCAGTACCGACGCCTGGATGCGCGAACGAGGCACCCTAGAGGACAAACTCATCAACGGTGAATGGCCCGACTGGAACGACGGCCAGATGCTGGTTGGACAGCGCATTGCCGAGATGGCCGGACTCGAGGTTGGCTCAGAAATCGTTCTGTTTGGCCAGACCCAAGACGGCGCCATCTCGCCGGTCGGCGGAACAGTTGCTGGGATTGTCTACGCAGGCAATCCTCTGGTCGACAAACAGGTCTTCATGTCGCTCGCGACCCTGCAGTACGCCGCAGATATTGACGACGGCGCCCTCGAAGTCCTGGTCTATGGAGACGACCTCGACGATGCCGAGGCACTCGCAGACCAGATTTCCACCCTGGCCAGCGTCAGTGGCCTCGTTGTGGAGCCATGGACACAGCGCAGCCCCTTCGACAGCTTGGTGGGCATCACCGCCGCAATGCAGGCCATCATCGGCCTCATTCTCGTGTTCATCACCGCCCTTGCCATCTGGAACACCATGACCATGAGTGTGCTGGAGCGGACCTCGGAGATTGGCGTGATGCGCGCCATGGGAATGGGACGCGGAAGCGCCGTGCTGATGTTCGTTGTGGAAGCCGTGGTCATCGCCATTATTGGTGGTGTCATTGGCATGGCTCTCGGCGCGCTGTTGTCATGGCCTCTCATCCACTGGGGATACAACATGGGTACCGAGGTGTTGGACAATATCGATGCTGGAGAGATGGCCATGAGCGCACACTTGTACGCCAAGCTGACCCCAGACATGCTCATCAAGGGCTTCTTCGTCGGCATAGCCATGGCCATCGCTGGCAGCTTCATTCCGTCCCTTCGCGCCGCCTCCATACGTCCCGTTGATGCCATGAAAGGAGGTCGCTAATGCTGACCCGTCGCTTGTTTCTCGCTGCCACTGTCCTCCTCGGTGCTCTGGTCTCATCGCCAACCTGGGCCGATGAACCCGAGCTGCCCACCGTCGACAGCTTGCTCAACGCGTTTGAGACCAATCTCAACTTCGAGACCCGGAGCGCGACCTTGACAATGACCGTCGCGAATCCACGACGCACCCGCGAATACAGCATGACAACCTTCGGCCGCGGTGCTGACGAATCGACCATCGAGTACCTCTCCCCCGCTCGCGAACGTGGCACCCGCTACCTGCGCAAAGGCGAAGAGATGTGGATGTATCTGCCGGCCGTCGAGCGGGTGCAGAAGATTAGCGGCCACATGCTGCGCCAAGGCATGGCTGGCTCGGACGTCTCCTACGAGGACATGACCAGCAGCACCGAATGGCAAGAAAGCTACGAAGGCGTGCTCGTCGGGCAAGAAGTATGGGACACCCGCCCGCACTGGCGCATAGAGCTGACCGCAAAGACAAGCGACGTCACCTACGCCAAGCGGGTCATCTTGGTGGACGTCGAGACCCTCATCCCAAGTCACCAAGAGCTGTATGCCCTGTCGGGTCTGATGGTCAAGACCTGGGACATGACCGATGTTCGACCTCTCGAAGACGGCCGCCAATACCCCTTCCGCATGCGTATTGAAGACAAGCTCAAGGAAGGCTCATACACCGAGATTGTGACTACGGAGCTCGAGATGGGGGTAGCGCTTGAGGAGGAGGTCTTCTCACTGCGGTGGCTTGAGCGCGGGTAGGTTGACGGTCGTCCAAATGTGGATACCCGCCGCGCATGTCCGATGACCGCCTTGAATTTGCCGCAGTCCTCACAACGGCTGCTGGCCATCTAACAACCGTCGCTTGGCCAGTGGTTCACGGCATCTTTATTGCTGTGGCCATCCTGGGCTGGCTCGTGTGGATTGTCCGCACGCTAAGAGTCGACCCTGAGCGCGTTCGTCTGTGGGGATTCACCACGCACAACCTTGGCGCCTCAGTGGCTCGAACAGCAGCCTTCATGGCCGTGGCGGCACTCGGCCTAGCGGTCATTGGCTGGTGGCGCGGCGCGCTGACCTGGGAGTGGCACTTCCTCTTTGCCATGTTGCTCTACCCGCTGTGGGGGCTGATTCAGCAGCTTCTCGTCAACGGGGTCCTGGCTCGCAGCCTGCGTCAACGGCTCGGCCCTGTCGTCACCACGCTTATTGCCGCGGCACTCTTCGGACTCATCCACGTTCCCTTTCCGGCGCTCATGGGCGCTACGTTTGTACTGGGCCTTGTACTGACACCTCTGTACCTAATATACGGCAACCTGTGGCCCTTGGCCTTCGCACACGGCTGGCTCGGCACGCTGGTGTACCCTTGGGTTCTCGGACGGGACCCGTGGTTGGAAATCGTGGGCGGGCTGTAATTCCACTCCAACGGTGACACGTGCTTACCGGCGCCATGACAGCGACGACCGGCCATGTGACGAAGCGGAGCCACCAACGGCAAGCACCGGCCGCCTACTGGAGTCTCCGCATGACCCGCATCTCTGCTCTTGTTGTCGCCCTGTTCCTCGTCACCGGCTGCGAAGCGATCCCCGGCATGGGGCCCACAAACGCCAACACCGGCGGCGAAGTGTTCGGCGGCGTACATGAGGGTGATTCCTTCATGACCGGTCGCATCTCCACCGTGCAGAGCTTCGACGACGACCTGTCCATCAACGACGCCAGCATCGAAGACGGCTGGCTCTCCATCGACCTTCACGCCGAAGGCCGCTACGGCTGGGTCATGCTTGCCGGTAACATCGACGTCAGCGGCCTCGAAGCCGGTGACAGCATTGAGCTGACCCAGGATGAGCTGTCCTACTTTGTTGGCTGTGCCGGGCCACAAGCGTACGACTTCGACTACGACGGCGCACCCGACAGCGTCACCATCACCTTGTCCGAGCCTGCTCCTGAAGACGGGATTGACGTCGACGTCGACGCACCTGATTCCGACGACGTCGAAGTCACCATTGACGCCGACTTCGGCAGCGAAGGCGGCGTCACGGCAGTGACTACCGTTCCGCGCCAAGGCTAGACCCGCGCGAACAATCCAGCGGACGGGCGACCTCTCCCCAAGGTGGTTCGTCCGCTTTGTTGTGAGCGCTAGCTGCGAGGTTCCCAGAACACGGTCAGCAATGACCAGTCCGTGGCATCGATAGCAGACACGCTCCCGCCACTGCAATTGACGTAGAACCCGATGCCTTCGCCAGCACTAATCGGCATGACCGCGTTGCCATGGACTGAAGACCACTCGTCAGGCGCAACAGAACTCAGAACACTCTTCCAAGCCACCGACGTCGAAGAGCCGACCCCGTAGCGCTGAAATCGCAGAGTGGCGTAGTTCGTACTGCTGCATTGAATGTCTTGGGTGTAGTCCACATGCAGCCAGCCATCTTCACTCGCACGGATGATATCGGTGCCTTCGAGAGTCAAAATCGCCTCACCAACGGTCTCGGCGACTTGGAAGGGAATGTGGCCAAAACCCGCGCCATTCCACGTAGGAGGATTCACGACCAAGCGGTCGCGAGCCACCGTGGTTGCGGCTTGGCCGCGCCAGTATGACCGACGCGGCGCCACAACCGGTGCCGCAACGGCTCCAAAGCTGGTCCCATCGCACACCATCAGCGCGCCGCCCGTGTACGACAAGGCGCCTTCGGTCGTGGCACTACAGGCAGGAGCCGCAGAGACGCGCACGCTACCGTCCACTGCGAGCGACACCGGCACAGCACTGAGCGGCTGACGCCCCAGCTCGGTGGCACCAGTACGCAGCACAACGTCCAGCGGGACGAGCAGGTCAGCCGGGTCTAAGAGCGACTGTCCGCCAAGAAGCACCGAGTAGTAGCCATCTTGTAGGGAGAGGCTGTGAGTCTCAGCGAACTGAACGTCATCCGCGGCGTCCACCAACTCGATCGTCAGGTCGAAGGCGCCGTTCAGCGGCACTCCGCTGCTGTTCAGCATACGTCCGGAGTGCGTGACCATCGGGTTAGCAAGGGCCAGAGACGGCAGACAGAGCAAGGCAAAGAGTCGCATGGGGTCCCCACTCCTCACTCGCTGGATGAGTGAGGGGGCCAACCCTACCAGAGCTGCCTTCGCTACAGGCATTCCTCGTTGACTTCTTCAATGCACACCGGGTCGACTTCGCAGACGTCGACGGCGCTTCCGTCCTCGCAAGACAGGCCAGAGCCGCCTTCCCCTAGAATGAACTCACCACCGATGACGTCAACCGAGCTCCAAGCAATGTTTCCGGCGAAGTCGAGGGCTTGCAGAGTGGCGTCATCCAGCGGGGTGTCTTGTGGGAAGGGGCCGTAGATCTCGGCACCAAAGCCACCCGGTCCGCCCACATTCTGGCCTTCCATTTCAATGGTGTGTGTTCCCGATGACAAGCTCCGCGTGCGCAACCACCAGTAGTTGAACTGGGCCACATTGGAGGAGGGGCTCTGGTAGACGCTGTCGCCGTCGATGCTCATCCGGATGAGGTTATCTCCGCCGCTTCCGACGATGTACAGACCGGGCTCGGGCAGGTCAATGCACACGCTGAAGCCAATCCACTCGTTGATCGGTCGATGCTCGTAGCTGGTGTCACCGGCCGCGCGGCAGGTCCACACCCCCACTTGGTTCATTCGCTGCTCTTGCCAGGCCGACCCCATCCACAAGCTCGACGTATCTGCGGTGCCGCCTGGGAATTGAGCCCCCAAGCTGCCATAGACGCTCAGGGTCTCTATGGCACACACACCGAAACGTTCTCCACCACCGTCGCCCGGCTCAGACTCAACGTAGGCCACACAGCCATCGTTGGCAGGACGGCGGTCAAAGCCTTCTGGACAGTCACACCGGCAGTCATCCCCATCCGGGTCTTCGCCGTCTTCACACACGCCGTCGCAGTCTTGTGGACTGTCGCCAACGTCGCACAGACCGTCGCAGTCGGTGCCCGCTTCTTCGGGGTCACACAGACCATCACAGTCTGGGAAGGTGTCGCCCACATCGCAGCTTCCGTCACAGTCAGGCGCACTATCGCGACCGGTACACACGCCGTCACAGTCGGTGGAGTCGGCTTCACCCGGTCCGCACACGGTGTCGCAGTCCGTGCCGGTATCGCCCGCATCACAGGTGCCATCGCAGTCCGGGGCAATGTCTCCGACGTCGCACACACCATCGCAGTCGGGCTCAGCATCTCCGGTGCCACACACGCCGTCACAGTCCGGAGCCGCGTCGCCCTGGTTGCACACACCGTCGCAGTCGGGAGCGGAATCGCCAGTCTCACACAGGCCATTGCAGTCGGGGAAGGCGTCACCCTCAGCACAGATGCCGTCGCAGTCCGGGGCGGAATCGCTTTCGGCACACACGCCGTCGCAGTCTGCCGTTCCGGCTTCCGACGGCCCACAGACGCCATCGCAGTCTGGCGAAGACTCACCGGGGGCACACACACCGTCACAGTCGGTGCCGCCGTCTCCCGCATCGCAGGTGCCGTTGCAGTCTAGGCTTCCCGACTCGCCGTCTGCGCACAGACCATCGCAGTCGGAGCCGTGGTCTAGGCCTTCGCACACGCCGTCACAGTCCGAGCCGGTCTCATCGGCATCACACACGCCGTCGCAGTCGCTACCTGTGTCGTTCGCGTCACACACACCGTCACAGTCCGAGCCGGTCTCGTCCGCGTCGCACACCTCGTTGCAGTCGTCTCCTCCGTCGTCCGTGCCGCACAGACCGTCGCAGTCTGCACCGAGCTCGCCGTCAAGACAGATCCCATCGCAGTCTATGGTCTCGGCCTCGCCGTCGTCACATAGACCGTCACAACCGGGGGCATCCGTGCCGGCACCAGGCTCGCAGGCCTCGGCACAGGCGTCGCCTTGGCCGTCTTCGTTGCGGTCGGCTTGGTCGGCGTTGGCCACTGAGACACAGTTGTCGTCCGCGTCCGCAACGCCGTCGGCGTCGGTGTCGAGCAGCGTGTCGGTGCCCGAGTCCGCGTCGCTATCGGCATCCGAGTCGGTGTCAACGTCCGCTCCAACGACCACATCGGTGCCGTCAGGGACCCCGTCTGTGTCCATACCCAGTGTATCTGTCCTGCACGCACCCACTACCATCAGCAGCGCCACTGTCATCCACCGCATGCTCAACCCCCGCGTCTTGGGGCATTGGTACCATTCCCGCGCACCGGGAGTCGACAAAAACCGCTGGGCTCGTCGGTCCACGGGGGAATCGCCAAGGTTGGAACAGACGGTGGAGAGGACTCCATCAACGGGGGCAATGTGGCGAGAGACGCCTGTGTGATGGTGCTCTGGCGGTAAGTCGTTGCACGCGAGCACCTTGAGGCATTCTATGGCACAGTAGCCCCACTCCCAGGAGCCCCCATGTGGCGCACACTTCTTCTCGTCAGCCTCGTCGGATGTGACGGCTTTTCATTCCCCGACGGCACCGAAATCGCCGCAGGCCAGTGGGACGTCTCGTCCTATCCCTGTGTAGGCAGCCGAACGGACGCCCTGCTGTTTGACGACGCGGTGAGCGGGTTCGTCGGCTGCGGAAGTGTGCAGGAGGGACACGGACTCTTCCAGACGGACAACGGGGGCGCCACCTGGACCGAGGTCCCGGGCTTTGAGGAGGTCCGTGTCAGCTCACTGTCCCGAGACACTGACGGTACGCTACTCGTAGCGGGTACCGGCCCTGGAACCCGCGTGTGGCGCTACGATGGCACGGCTACGCCGCTGTACAGCCCACCCGACCGACCCGCGTTCTGGCAGACCTTCCACGTGGGAACCTTCCGCATGGACAGCACGGGCCGAGCGATTGCCGAGTCTCTGACAGGCGTAGATGCTGTGTACTGGCCTGAAGGCATGGACCAACCTCTGGTAAACGGTGACAGCTGGTTTGGCGGAGGAGACGACGGTGATGAGCAAATCCTAGACCTTGAAGTCCACGACGACCGCTTTATTGGCGTTGGCGCACGCATCTCACAGCCGCACTACTTCTACCGCGAGCCCGCAAGCGGCATGGGCGAGACCCTGTCGATGGAAGTCGTTCAGCTGTCGGAACGAACCGGCGAGCTGTGGGACGTGGCTATAGACGGTGATGGCGCGCTCATCGCAGCCGGTGTCGACCAGGTCGAGTCCACAGCCATTCTGTACACGGCAGATTCGATGGACCAAGACGACTGGGACGAGCTCGACGTACGCGATGTCATTGGCACCAACACCGATGCAACCCGCTTCTATGGCGCCTGCCGTGACCGCGACCGCATCGCGGCTGTGGGCGACTACTCACGCACAACAGACGGCTTGCTGCTCCTGTCGACTAACGGCCGGACCTTCCAGGACACGGTACTGCCCACGGCCACAGGCACCCTCACGCGGTGCCAGTTCGTAGGCGACACGCTGGTTGTCGCAGGTGCAAACGGGTTTGTAGCGAGACTGGGCCTGTAGCGTTCCACCGGTCGAAAGCGACATCGAAGATGACCCTTTGTCGGATGTCAATATGAGAAGCTCTCCCTCATTTTGATGACGCCGCTGTGGGTTGGCTCACCGAACAGCAGCCCAGGCACTCAGGCCTCTGGCACGGGGATTGCACCGCATTGGTACAGGTTGAACCATTCATCAACCCCATCAGCAACAGGAGATGCCATGCACATTCAGTTCAATACAGGCCACAATACCGACGGAAACGACAAGCTCGCCGAACACGTGGCTGACGTCGTTCGAAGCGACCTCGGCAACCTAGCCGACCATGTGACCCGGGTTGAGGTTCACTTGAGCGACCCAGGCGGCGATGCCCTCCACGAAATGCGCTGCATGATGGAAGCGCGCTTGGAGGGGAAGCAGCCCATCGCCGTAGACCACCAGAGTGACTCGATTCACCAAGTCGTCGGGGGGGCCAGTAAGAAGCTCAAGCGTGTTGTCGCCAATGCCCTGCGCGCCAAACACTGAATAGCCGGGCAGACACAAGTGGATGTAGACGATGCCGCAGGGCGACGCCTCGCGCCTAGAGACCCGGCGCCGCAGCAGGGACAGGTCGACGTCGGCTCGCACGTGTGCAACCGGTCGCCCCCACCGCAACGTGCGCCCACCCCAGATGATGTCGATAAACGGACGCACAGTGCATCAGATTGATGGGCCGGCATCCTGCTGAGGCGTCATCCGCGGTGCGAGAGCACCCGACCGGGCGACGCACTTGGGATGACGACAAGCGTCCCTTCTTCGGGCACTCACGACCGCACTTCTGCCGAGCGTTGAAGCCCGAACGCGCAGGCAGGGTCGTTGGCATTGCACTTGCTAAGGACCCAGTGTTGGCCCGTTCTCCGAACGCACCAGAAAGCCACAGCAACTCGCCCAACTGCGGTTGCGTCACATCCGCACACCCAAGCTGGCTCATGATCGATCACATCTCTTCATTTGCACCCGACAAGAGCTGGAACATATCGAACATGGTTTGAAACCCCTCAAAGCCGCGTCCGAGAGTTTGCCACCCTGGCGATTTGTTCTGCTTGAGGAAACCTTCCATGCATGCAATCACAAACAAGACATCGTGTACGGTCGGCTGTTTCGGCAGGGGTCGCCTTCGACGTTTCTCGATGAGGCGGAGACACTCCAACTCGGCGTGATCGATGACTGTAATGGCTGGTCTGTCAGGTTCGTTGCGAGTAAACCAACGTATGGAAAGCAATCGGGTGGCAATAGGAGCCAGCAGAGAAAAGGCCGTCAACACAGTGTCGAGCGAGCCGAGTTGTCGCTTTTGATAGGCACATCCCGTCTTGAGAGACTTGAACCACTCTTCGATGAGCCAACGGGCTCGATATGCATCCACGACCGCTGCGACCTGCTCTGGCGTATCAACAAAATACCTGGTGGCCAGAATCCACTCAACGCGGACTTCATCGCCTGGCGGGTCTGGTTCAACAACATGCACAATACGCAGATGAATTGTAGCTAGCTACTCTTTCGAGCCCTTGGGGCGTAGTATATTGGCCTTGGTGGTCCTGATTTCCAAGGCGGCGATGCGTTCATCGCGGGAAGCTGCACGCTTCGTTTTGGGCGGGGCCTTCGTAGGGTTGCGGGCTGCGAGCCGCACACTTCGGGTAAGCTGTGGTGTCGCATCCTCCAACGTTGATTTCAGATGAACGACCTCGCCGTCTCTCGTCAGCACCCGGCGGTCATGGCAGAGACGAACGACGAAATCGAACTGCTGGCTCACCATGAACTCGGGCAAGTTGTAGGCATGCCCTTCAGAGTCCAGGCCATGGGCAATACCGACATTTGCGGGCTTTTCGTCTCCCACGATGCCAACGAGATCTGGCCACCGTTGCCGTTCATTCTCGTAGGTCAGACCCGGTGATTCCTTGAACTGTTCGACTGAAAGCCGAACAACAGGAAGCTTGCCCACAACACCAAGTGGCTGTCGGGACCCATCCGCAGAGATGGCAAGGCACGTATGCGCTAAATAGCCGCTCTTTCCTTTGCTCGTTCTGAACGTTCCTTGGTGAATCGTCTCGCCGCCGAGTTGGCACGTGGTGGTGTCGTGAATCACGAGAACATGTTCTTCCATCGCTATCGCAGGTTCCCAACTCGCGTCTCGATGCTCATCCAGAACATGTTGCCACTCTACTTTGGGGTTCCCGAGGAATCGGTAGAGTCCCTCGGCGGCAGCATCATCTCCCAGCGCAGCCGTGAAAGACGCCGTTGGGTTGTCCTGCAGAGCCCGCGCAATGCTTTGACAGCGCCGATTCGGCCGCAGGTCCCCCAATGAGATGTTGGCCAGTTCATTCCGGACATCCATCACCCTCTCTAACTGCATGGCTGCCTCACATTACAGCCTCAGGTCATCCGCGAAGCCAAGATATGCAAGGACGCTACGATGT
>JBLHSN010000032.1:0-28680 GCA_047626195.1 Myxococcota bacterium | reverse complement strand
GCGAGCCTTCCGTGAACTCGAAGACGCCCTGTTCCACCTGCGCTTCAACTACCCAACCGTCGGCGTCATCCTACTCAAGACCCAGGGCGACATGGACGCCGTCTTGGCCCACGATGCCGCCATCGCGAGCTTCGGAGACGACTGGCTGGCGAGTGAAATCGTCGCCTACCAGGCTCGGGTACTGCGTCGCCTCGACAACACCGCCAAGACCCTCTTCGCCATCATTGACGAGGGTAGCTGCTTTGGTGGAACCTTGTTCGAGCTGACCATCGCCGCTGACCGCAGCTACATGCTCGAAGACGAAGACGAGACCGTCACTATCCACGTGACCGACGCCAACGGCGGCCGCTTCCCCATGTCCACCGGTTTGTCGCGTTTGGCCGTTCGCTTCATCGGCGAGCCCGGCCGTGCCGAGGCGGTGCTGGCAATGAACGCAGCCCTCACCGGTCCTGACGCCTTCGATGAAGGCCTAGTCACCTTGGCTCCAGACGACATCGACTGGGAAGACGAGGTGCGCATTGCCATTGAAGAGCGCGTCAGCCTGTCGCCCGATGCACTGACCGGCATGGAACAGAACCTGCGCTTCGTCGGGGCCGAAAACTGTGACACCAAGATCTTCGGCCGCTTGAGCGCCTGGCAAAACTGGATTTTCCAGCGCCCCAACGCTGTTGGAGACGAAGGGGCACTGACCCTTTACGGGCACCCGGAGCGTCCGAGCTTCAACTGGGACCGCACCTAAGCGGGCTCGGTCAGCGGTCACGAAACAACAGAGTACTGTCGCCAAACTCATGGTTGCTGTACCCCTCTTGCTCAGCGTGCTGAACGGCTCGGCGCAAGCGGTCTAAGTCGACGAACGCCGCCATCATACGAAAGTGCGACTCGCCCGGTTCATGCATTCCCGACAGCAGGGCGTCGACCACTCCCAGCTGGGTGTCTGGGCCAATCTTGAGGTCCGTCACTCCGGCCAAGGGTCCTCGTACAGCGCTCTCCAATGCACGGACCACACTGGTTCCTACCGCGACCACACGTTGGGCCCCGCTGACCGCAGCCCACGTCGCTTGTGGAACCTCATACCGTTCAGGCAGCGGTAATGAAGCATCCAGATCGACATCTCCGGTCGCGGACAGTCCCGCACCGTGGGTCAGCGAGACCACCTGTACGCCACGGTCCCGTAGCGATTGCAGTAGATGCGGTGTCAATACCCGCCCGGCACTCGGCATCTCGGTCGCCCAAGGCCGCGTTGAATACGGCGTCTGCACCTCATCGAGCCGCAACCGACGCGGTACATAGCTGTACTGGACCGGTCGCCCGTGCACGAGCACGTCGTCCAAGGTCAGCGCGAGACGGACCAAACGCGGCGAGATGGTGGATACTTCCAGCACAGCCAGCCGTCTATCGGCCACTTCAACGACGTCTCCCACTGCAACGTACGCCGGCGCGGCACGGTCTTCTGTGGCTTGCCGCCAGGAGCCAGGGCCAAACAACACCACCCATCCGTGTTCTGGCACACCGACTAGGCGCAGCTCACCGGGGACACCGTGCAGCTGCATGGGGAGCGACGCGGGCAACGTCGCGGCATCATTGACCACCAAGACATCGCCGGGTTCGAACCATTGGGGAAGGTTGGCAAACGGCTCGTCGAAGACAGCATCCTCTCCCGCATGAACCACGAGCAACCGTTGAATGAGGCTTGACCGCGGAAGGACCGCCGCGGTCATGGGGTCACCTCCAGCACGTAGCGAACGCCCGATTGGGCATGAGTCAACAGAGTCAACAACCCTTGAGCAACCTGATCTGGCCGCCGCAGCGTCAACACATCAGCGTGTGGAAGAGCTGCGGCGTGCATGGCCGTGTCCATTTCACCAGGGTCAACAGTGATGAACTGAACCGCCGGATTTTCCGCAGCAAGTACTCGGTATAGGTGGTCGTTGGCCGCTTTGGCGGCGCTGTACGGCCCCCACTCTTCATAAGTTTTGACCGCCGCATCGCTGCTGATAGCGAGTACCGTTCCCTGTCCTCGCAACACCATGGCACCCGCAATCCGGCGTGTCAGGGCGTGAGGACCTGTGACGTTGACGGCGAAGAGTCGCGACAGCTGTTGAGCGGTGATGTCCAACGCTGGCTGCAGTGGCAGCGGTCCAAGCGTCGATGCATTGTGGACGAGCAGGTCGACATGCCTAAGAGCCGCGAACGCTCGGGCTGCGGCCCGAACCATGGCTTCAGGGTCTGCGACATCTGCGGCAATTGGCGTGAAGCGTGGCCCGACCTGCTTAGCCAGAGCATCAAGCTCTGCGGAGGGCCGCGCAATTCCGACGACGTAGACGCCTTGTTCAATGAGCGTGATGGCGAGTGCACGTCCGAGTCCGCGACTGACACCTGTGATGACTGCTGTCTGCATGGGCACCTCCTTAGGTGTGACAGCGTCACCTTTTGCTGCTAAACCAACATCAATGTTGTTGTTTCAACAACATAATGTTGAGGAGAGAACATGCCCCACCCAACAGAAGCATCAGCGAATGTTGCTTCGAGCGTCCGCCAACTGCGCGAGCTGCGCGGGTGGACCCAACAACGACTCGCCACCGTATCTGGGGTTCCGCGCCCCACGCTGGCAGGCCTTGAAGCTGGAGGGGCCAACCCAACGCTTTCGGTCCTTGTCCGCGTGGCCGCTGCTCTGGGTGTCGGGCTTGACGAGCTCACCGCACCTCCCCGGCGAAGCGGCAGGCTGTACGCCGCCTCCGAGCTGCCCAGCGTCATCAAGAATGGCGTGCACATCCGCGCCCTCATCCCCGATGCCATTCCCGGCGTACACGTCGAACGAACCGAGTTTCCCGCCAATTCCACCTACGGCGGTACACCGCATTCTCCAGGCACGCGTGAGTTTCTGGCCTGCGAGCGTGGCAGCCTCACCCTGACAGCAGCCGGTGAACGCTGGGACTTAGGACCCGGAGATGTGGTGTCTTTCCGTGGCGACCAGCGCCATGGCTACGCAGCTGGGCACGACGGTGCTGTTGGGTACAGCGTTATTCTCACGGTGTAGCCCAGCATTGGGCCTACGATAACCGGCCTTCGGCTATTCTCAAACCTAGTTTACTCGGACAAAACAGAGTATTTAACAGGCTTATAGACTTTAGTGTCCGCAGATCTTCAACAAATAACAACGAGCCAGCGTCCCGCTTTTACAGGGGTGAGCGATGGGATTGATGGAAGAAATCGGCGCTAGAGTGCGTTCAGGGTGACCGCCAACTGACGACGTTGTAACGGCTTACTACTGGGAAGGTGGCCGCCGAACCGGGCACGCCAAAGCGTCGGGTTCGAGATCAAGACCGATGCTCACCCCTGTAAGGTCATTGTTACCCGTTCAGTTCGTAGGCATTACCCGTTCCTAACTATCAATTTTTTCGAGAACGCTAGCATCACACCGGCTCGCTGCCGGCCCATAACCAAGCATCAACACTCCCTTCTTGCCATCGATGCTCGCAGCAATGATAATAGAGCTATCACCTGGGTTACTCGCACCTTCAAATCGCCTTATCTCGTCGATAGTGAGCGCCTCAGCCGCTACATCGAGCTTCGGATCACCGCATAAGACTCGCCCCCCATCGGCGGGTCGTAGATCCGCAGTGTAGCCCTTAGCCTTGAGTTCTTCGAGTATGGAAACGGGGCATAGCTGGATGTCGGGAGACGGAGGCGTGTTCATAGGTTCACTGTATAGTAGGTTTGTAAATATAATTAATTTCAATATCAACGTAACGCTTCCTGAACCAACCACACCCCGCAGCGCGTCTTGAGTCGTCACGACAAGGTTTCGTGTCAGAGCTGTGACGAACGACCGATATATTCCCGGCATGACCACGCTTGCGCACACTACTGCCATTCGACACGCCTTGAGCGCAAAGAACAGCGACGCTGTCGCCCAAGCCATTGCGAACGCTGTGCAGAGCGACGTTGTCCCCATGGATACCGTCCAGGTAGCACTCGACTGGTTGGTCACACAGCCCGCCCGAGCGCACGTAGGCGCGCTCCAGCAGGCTGTGACAGCACTCGGTCGCGTGGCCCTTGCCCTGTCTGGCGGCGCCTCCCTCGGCTTCTTCCACATGGGCGTGATCAAAGCACTTCACGAAAACAATGCGCTACCCGACCTGATCAGCGGTTCATCTATCGGAGCCATGGTCGCAGCTGGCATAGGTGTTCGCACAGATGACGAGCTCGACACTCTGTTCCGCGACATCCACCACATGCGTCGTGATGGCATCGCCTTTGCTGGGGTTCGGCAGATGCTCAAGACCGGCGCAGTCCTTTGCCCGGAACAACTCACGCGGGTGCTGACTCACAACATTGGTGACCACACCTTCGCCGAAGCCTACGGGCGTACGGGACGAACGCTGGCGATTACGGTCTCTCCAACCACCAACGGCCAAACACCGCTGTTGTTGACCTACAACAACGCCCCCGACACCACTGTGCTGCACTCGGTACTTGCATCCAGTGCACTGCCCGGTCTGTTTCCGCCCACGCGCTTGCGGACTCGCACGCCGGACGGGCGTCGCACCATTACAGCGGAGCGCTGGGCCGATGGCTCACTGCGCTACGATGTCCCGCGTGACGCCCTTCGTGATGAACACGGTGCTGGGCTCGTCATCGCCAGCCAGACCAATATCCATGTGCTCCCCTTCGCTGCCGGCGGACGAGTTCTACGCAGCTTGGGCAAGACGCGCAGCACCGCGCGTCAGCTTCTGCGCCTGCCACGCCACCTGTCGCGTCGCACACCACTAGGGCCGTCGTTACATCACCTGCACGACTTAGTGGGTCAAAACTACCGGGGCGACATCGACATTGTTCCGCGTCTGCGCCCGTCCAGCGTCATCCGCGTGGTGAAAAATCCGAGCCTCGATGAACTGCGGGCGTACATCCAAGAAGGCATGACCTCGACCCTGCCAGAGTTACCGCGCATTCAGACGGCGCTTCGTATTCGTCGGAGTCTACGGGCGGCGATTGAATCGATGACTGTGTCTGTGGCGCACGCTGCGAAGTGAATCCGGGCTAGCCGCTGATTACTGCCCGCCAGCGAACTCGCGGACGAGGACGGTTAACCCAGCAGCGATGGGCATAACCGTGTAGGCAAAGACGTGGACAGCGGTCCCTGGCCCGTCCCCCCAACGGTCCTTCATCGGCTGCAGCTTACTGAACATCTGGCTATCTGGAGCCTTGAATCGCCCGACTAAGGTGACCAAGCCTACCCCCAGCATCACAGCGCCAATGATTCCGTACATCGTCATCTGAGGACCCTCCAAGTGGATGCGAACGCGACCGTACCATCTGCTCAATGTGGCAAAAGGTGTCCGCTCGGTCCGAAGCAGCCCAGCCCTGATGCGAGGACAGCAGGTACGGCGTGCGTTCAACGGGCTTCCGACCTCAACATCAGAGCCCCACCGTGTCGCTCACGGCTATACAACAGTTGTTCCCGTTCCTCGCTCGCGTCGCCCTGTCGGAGACCTCTGTGTTCACTCTGTTGCTGTCCGCCGCGTTGGCGCAGAACCTCCAGAACACGCCCATTGAGGCTCTCACCCTGCGCTTCGACACCCGCTACGACAACATCGACGGTGGTAGAAGTCGGCACCGATTGCAGAACTCGGCATTGGTTGCCGCTCAAGTCGACTTAGCACTCGGCATCGATCTGGCAGTCATGGCAGTCACCGGAGACCGCTTTCAGTCCCGCTGGTCCACTTGGCGCGACCTCAACGGCGACGAGCCAGAGCGCATGTCGCTGAGTCTTCGTCAACTGTATCTGGAGAGGACCTTTGGCGACTTTCGTGTACAGATCGGCTCGCTCTCCCCGGTCAAAGGACGAGTTTCCACAAGCGGTCTCGAAGACCTGGGCTGGATTGACGGAGGTCGAGTGGTGTACGGAAAACCCGAAGCCGTCCAGATCGAGGCCGTCCTGGGTAGTCTCACCGACCCCGATGAACCCGACGTCTTTATCCGCAGACGCCAGCTCGACTATGCAGAGATAGAAGTAAGCGTCGCCCTACCGCACAACGTCGAGGCCGAAGTCGCTGGCCACCTCCTCCAAGACGGCCGCTACGTCAAGGCTGAGGTCGGCTGGGTCTTCACAAGCGCGGACGACCGAAGCTTCTCCGTACGCGCAGAAGGCGGAATCGAGCTGCGCCAAGGCGCTTTCTTGGGCATCATTGGGGCCCGCAGCGACATGGGCGTCTTACTGACCGGCAACACGGACTATGCGGACCGACTGGACCTACGTCTGACCCTGCGCCACGTCGACGCAGACTACGGACTGTTCGGCGCGCTCTCCGAAGACTTCTACCAGTTCGGCACCGAGTTCCGTGTCCGAGCAAACGGAGACATCGACAGCAACGGCATCGTGTCGTGGAACGTTCGAGCTATCGCGCCGTTGTCCGTAGACCTGCTTCCACGTTTCGACGCCGGATTGTCCATTCGCTTAAAGCTAAGCCGAGAGCGTGAGGACTAGCGAGCGTCCCGTGTGGCTTCCAGACGCTCCAAGAACAGCCGTTCCAGCCCGCCCTCGTCTAGTTCAGCGACCACCTCATCCGCCACCACGCGCCCATGAGCGAGCATGATGACGCGGTCCGCCACACGCTCTACCGTGTCGATGACGTGAGTGGACAGCAGCACAGTCGCGCCATCATCCACACGCTCACGCAACACACTCTTGATGCGCGCCGCACTGGGCGGGTCCAGTCCATTGAGGGCTTCGTCGAGCACAATGACCTTAGGGTCGCCCAGCAAAGCCGCGGCCAGCGCAATCTTACGACGCATTCCTTGGCTATACTCACGGGTCAGGCGGTCCGAATCACCGAGCATGCCCACCTGCTCCAATGCAGGAATGACCCCCGCACAGCCGCGGACCTTGGCGACAAACTCCAAGAACTCGCGACCGGTCAGATACTCGTAGACAGCAGGTTCTTCGGGAACGGCACCCATCACAGCACGCGCATCTCGTGGGTTCTCCCCCACATCAATATCGCACACCGTCACCCGTCCTTCAGTCGGCAACAGGGTTCCCATGAGCATCTTAAGACACGTGCTCTTTCCAGCGCCGTTGTGCCCGATAAGTCCAACAAAGGCACCCGCAGCAATGCTGACGTCCACGCGGTCCACAGCAATCACCTTACCGTAGGTCTTGCGGACACCTTCAAACACAATGGCAGCGCTCACAGCACACCTCCAAGACGGGTTGCGGTGACCACCACCCCTGCAATGCCAGCAACTACCGGCAGGTAGACCCACAAACCCCAGCGGGGACGACGGCTGCACAGTGCGACGAGAACTGCCGCCACAATGCTGCAGGCAAACACCAGTCCAGTCGACGTCGCAGCCGATGCGCCCCCATGACGCAGCCAGACGACCGGAAGTGGAAGCCAGACCGCCGCTTGCAGCCAGCCAAACACGGTGATGCCTCGTGCGGCCATCGCTGCTCGAGCGTCCATTGATAGCCACTCGCGCAAGAACGCAGGCTGGTCCGACTCCATCAACACACCGTTCAGCGCCAATGCAAACACACCCAGGACGCCCACAACCATGGATGTCACCGGGGCGGACTCACTACCCGACCAGCCTGCCAGCGCGGACAATACGCCAACCGCCCAGGCTAGCGTCACCCCCGTACGACGCTGACGCCAACCGTGACGTAGGTCCTTCTCGACGTACAAGGCCAAGCGCTCGGGAAGCCAGCGAAGGGTGAACTCCAGGTAGACCCGCAAGCCGTCGTCTTCCTGCTCTAACGCAGAATAGCGCGCATCAATATCGGCCAAGACGGGAGACGCACGGAACCACGAACGCTGCGACATACGGCCAACGTACCGGCTGGCCAATCCCCCTACCAACACAGGGATGAGCACCATCCACATGCCGGCGCTAAGTGCGGCCGCTCCTGCGTACACACCGAGTGAGGCCAGCCACACCGCGCCGGCAGTTGCGCCGAGGACGGCCCCAGGTGCGTACAAGAAGGCGGCCTGAGCACGTGGATTGCTACCTCTCAGCAGGTCGAGGAATGGTGCAGCACGCTCACTCTCGGCCATCGACACCGCACCGAGGTGCATCAGTGTTGACGCTCGAAAAGCCATAAAGTTGATGGCTCCCAGCGCAACAATGGCAGAAGCGTAGCTCAGTAGACTGCCTTCAAATGCAACGGGCAGCAGCAAGATAGCCGCAGCAACGGGCACCCACCAACGCTCGCGTTCTGTACGAACCATCAGGTACTGGCTGACCTGTTCAGAATCTACAGGATGCAAGTCAAGAATGGCCCGTTCATCGCTGCGGATAAGTGCCGCGTATACATCCAATGCGGTCACGGCGACAATGAGCAGGCCAAGCCGAAGTACAATCCCCTGTAGGCCAGATGCCAGGGCATCCGGACCTTCGTCCAGGAATCCCAAAAATACAGGACGGACAACCGGCACCAACACTGCAGCGACCGCAAGCGGAATCAGCGCAGTGAGGACCGTCCGCAGCGCCCCCTCATGCTCTCGCCGATGGGTCTGGCGACGACGGTGCGCCCACCAGTAAGGATTTGGCTCGCTCACGCCTGTGGGACGCGCTCGCCGCGCGCACTGTTGGTAAACGCCCGGGTCACCACCACCGGAACGGTCTTGCCAACCAGCGATAGGTCGCCGGGGAAGTTGACCATCGCGAACTGACTGGTCCGACCACACACAACGCCGGGATCATGACGTGACCAGCCCTCTACGAGGACGTCAGAAACGGTGCCTTCGAGGCTCTTATGCCAAGCCACAGAGTACTGCTTTTGCTTGGTCTGCCACCGGGTCAGCCGCTCACTCGCAACTTCTGCAGCCACACCTTCGCCACGCTTGCCCGTCATCATCAGGGCCGGGGTACCGGGACGCGGGCTGTACTTGAAGGAGAACGAAGTCACAAAGCCCACTTCGTCCAGAAGCTGAAGTGTCTGCTCAAAGTCTTCCTCCGTTTCGCCAGGGAAGCCAACAATGATGTCGGTTCCCAGAACAAGGTCTGGACGAGCCTTCTTCAGCCCAGCCACAATGTCGAGGAAGCGCTCGCGGGTGTAATAGCGACGCATACGGCGAAGCACGCGGTTGCTACCCGACTGAACCGGAAGATGAAGCTGAGAGGTGAGCTTGGGCAGATCAGCATAGGCCTGAATCAGCTCATCCGTGATGTCGCGCGGGTGGCTGGTTGTGTAGCGGATGCGCTTCACACCTTCGATGTCGCTGATCTTGTACAGCAGCTCGGCGAAAGGAATGTCGCCGGGATTCTTCAGACCGTAGCTGTTGACGTTCTGGCCAATAAGCGTGATTTCCTTGACGCCCGTGTCGACCAAACGCTTGGACTCATCGACGATTTCTTTCCACGGACGTGACGCTTCTTTGCCACGTGTGGTGGGTACAATGCAGAAGGTACAGTTGTTGTCGCAGCCTTTCTGAATGGTGACAAACGCCCCAACCTTACCCTTACTGGCTGGGTCTAGGTCGCTGACGAAGGGGTAGTTGTCGAGGTCAAGGTACTCAGTGTCCAGAACGCGACCGGTGGTGCGGGCGGCACGGACCAAGTTGCGAACCTGCGGAATACCGTCGGGTCCAAAGACGAGGTCCAAGTCCTTGTAGCGGTCGAGGAGCTTCTTACCCTCTTGCTGAGCCACACAACCCGCCACACCAATGGTGAGCGGCTGGCCATCCTTCTTCATTCGCCGGTACTCGCCTAGCGCCGAGTGAAGCTTTTGCTCCGCCTTGTCTCGAATCGAGCATGTATTGACCAGAATGAGGTCGGCTTCTTCCGGAGAATCGGTCGTGACGTACCCGTCCATCTCCAACTGGGCGCGCATCTTGCCCGTGTCGTAGACGTTCATTTGGCAGCCAAAGGTGCGGAAGAACACCTTCTTACTTTGTTCGGCACTTACTTCAGACATGAATCACCCGCGCGAAAGCGGTGGATAACACCACAACGGCGTTGCGGTATTTTGCTACACCTGGCGAGTGACGGGAACCCACACAATGCCGTAGTCGCGAACCTTGAGGTCGGAGCGCTCTAGGCGGACCTCCACTGTCTCGATATCGTCAACAGCACCCAGTTCATCGTTCTCAATTGCGGCGATCTTGTCTTCAGTATCTACAGTTAGGTCATAGACTTCACGCTCATTCTCGGTGATCTGCCTCTCTGTTTGTCCAACCCGCTCTGCAGCCCGCATAGACTGCTGGCGCTTGGTCGCCATCGCTGAGACACTCTTGCGACGTCCGCCAAAGAAGAGCCCAAAGACAGTCTCTGCAGCGCTCATCACCTCTGTCGCGGTCTGCGCCCGACTGGCTGATTTCTGACCAGAAACCCGCTCTTCAAGTTGCCGACGACGCGAGTCCAAGCGCTGAACCTTACGATCGACGCTGTCCTTGAGCTTGGCGACCTTGGTATCAATGCGCTCCTGAACCGCCTCGCGCACCCGAATCTCGAACGCATCACGGGCCTCCCCAGCTCCACTCACCAACCGCAGAGCGCGCTGCTTGTACATCTCGGTGGTCTCTCCGCGGAAGACTTCGTCGAGAATACGCTTTTCAAACGCTTTTAGTTCCTTTGCTTCATCGAGATGCTCCGGAAGTGCGGCGAACAAACCTTGGGACGGCTCACCCGATAAGAAATCACTGGGCTCAAACGGTACTTCCGCAGGCTCTGGAATGCGGCCCTGACTGAATGGGAAGAACAAGCGATGCTCTTCGCGGTCACTACGGAAGGTCGTGCCTTCATCAAAGATGAGATCCAGCTGCGCATGCACCGCCGGTCGCCACACCAACTGACGGTCGTCACGCGGTGACTGGGCCGAATCTAGGAAGTATGGCTGCAAGCCGGCACGAAACACACTGCCTGGATCAAGAAAGCGGTACGCGTAGCCGTTCGGACATGGCGGAAGCTCCGTTGACAGGCCATCGTCTTGGGGGGCTGGCTGCGAAGACGCGACGGGCACCGAAGCGACGCTGGCCGCAGACGTATCCGACGCGCTGACCGGTACGTTCTGATCAATTTTCTCAAGCTCGATGCGAGTCAGCGGACCGCGTAGGTAGCTGATGGCCCAGCGGCTATGCAGCAGAATCGGAGCATCTTCCTTCACATCGCGCAACACGAAAGTGCGAGAAGGCATATTCTGCAGCCAGCCACTCACCGTCGCTCGGTCGAACTCACCAGACGCACTCCCCAGTCCGTCCAAAACACGCTCCCGGTCCTGCTCGGTCTGTAGACGCCCAATGAACCATGTGCCGGCGTTGGACAATGCCTTGTAGTCCACATCCACCGGATTCTGGGTGACAAGCATCACTCCCACCCCCACTGCGCGCGCCTGCTTCATGAGGGTCAGTACCGGCTGTTTCGTCGGAGGGTTCTTCGGATGCGGCGGCAAAAAGCCGTAGACCTCATCGAAGTACACCATGGCCCGCAACGCACTGGTTCCAGATTGACGACGCGACCACGCCACCACGCGGTTGAGCAATGCCGAGATGAAGAACATCCGCTGGTCATCCGCTAAATGTGCGGTGTAAAAAACGCGAATGGGAGTCTTCCCATTCACGGGAGCCAGCAGCGCGTCAATATCCATCGGTACGCCTTCACTCCACGACGCGAAGGCCGGTGACGCGATGATGCCATTGAGCTTCATGGCCAACTTCATACGGTCGGAGCGCTTGAAGAAGGTGTCTACGGGGAACACGCCTACCTTCGCAAAGGGTGGGTCGACGAGACGCACAATGAGCGTCTCCATGTCGGCGTCTTCGCCGGCACGCCATGCTGCGGTGAGGATGGTGCTGAGCACGATGTGTTCAGGGTCGTTGACCGGGTCCGCTTCCACACCGACTAAACCGAGAATTGAGCTGATGGTCCCGGTCACAAGGTCCCGAAGCGTCTCCTCATCTCCCAGCAGGTCGGCATCCGGAATCGACAAGACTGACAGCACGTCCACGGGAATCCCAGAGTTGCTTCCCGGAGTGAGAATGCTGACGTCACAGCCCTCGGTAAATCGACGAACGCGAGCGTCATCAACTCCCCATTCACTAAGACCATCGCGCCACAGACTCGCTGTCTTTTCGGCCAGCTCAGCCGTTGAGAGACCTTGACGCGAGGCTTCTGCGTCATCTACCCAGGGTTCGAAAGCGGACGCTGGATGCCCGGTGAATGCCAACGCCAGGTTGGCCATGTCACCTTTCGGGTCGATCACTAAGACCGGAACTCCCGCCATGGCCATCTCTTCAAGCAGAGTGACGCACAGCCCGGTTTTTCCCGACCCCGTCATGCCCAGACATACGGCGTGTCGGGTGAGACGGTCCGGCTTTAGGAAGTGGTCTTGGTCCGTAGGACGCAGGGTCTCTGGGTCAACAACACGGCCAACATACAAGCGCTCTGACACGGGAACTCCACACAGTCGCCCCGCCATAGCGCATCATCGCAAGGAATGGTCCAACGATGGCTACTCTTCCCAGGGAGGCTCGACGATGTCCACGACATCTGCGACACCCGCACGCTCCGGCTGACGCGGGGCATCAACCTCGTCAGCGTAGGTGGTCGCCAACTCTTGCAAGTAGGCCACGAGCTCCGACCGAGCCACACCGTCTTCCACGACGGCAACATGCGAAATACCAGTCCGGGTGGACATGCGGTAGCCGATGAGAGCAGACCCGTGTGTGACAACACCAGAGGTGCTCCGGTCTCCTTCCATCGCTTCATCAATCACCTGACAAATGGCAACACTCAACTCATCGTCGAGGTCTTCAAGGGCAGGGACAGCGTAGACAGGGTCGTCAAAGTCGTCATCGACAAAGATGTAGACACCAAGCAGCATCTGAAAGGCTCCAGCGAGGGCGTGGCGGGGCATACCACCGGCCCTACATAGATCAAAACTGAATCGAACCTGCTCCTGCTCCATCATTAGCATTCACGAGGTTCTACGGTCCTACTACTGCATCTCGCAAACTGATTCGCCATCAGCGAAGCACGTGTAGGCACCGGCGCGTGCATTGGTCACTACGGCGGTCAATCGGCGACGGCGGCTGTCCATCGCCGTGACTGTGCAATCACCAGGCGCGTCGCCGGCGACCACCGCGGTTGTGTCCCCTTCGCCCTCGGCCTCGTCACAACGGACCGTCACCTTACGCGTACCCGGCAGCGCGCTCTCGAAGGTAGCAGACGGGCCGCTGATGACCTGTGCAGCCACCAACTCCGGCGCTGCAGGTATTGCCGCATCTGCGGCCCTTGGGGCCGGCACATCCGCCGAGCCGTCTGCCGTCAAGAAGCCAGGCCCAAAATAAACAGCGCTACCGATGAGCACGAACAACGCAGCGACGATGGCAGCTGTGAAGAAGGCAACAACTGTGGCCTTGAACTTGAATGCCCGGCCACTCCCAGCGCTCGAGAACCGTTCGTCATCCAACGGGCGACGCGCCGGTCGAGCCATCACCGCGGTCCGAGGGGGTTCGCTGCCAGCACTCGCCGGCTTGGGAGCCGGTGAACGCGGACGCTCGACGCGGGAAATCTCGGTGGCTGGCGTGCCGTGGTGCTGCTGGTTTACAGGACCAGGAGGCGATTTGGGGGTAACAATCGTGCGGCGTGGTGGAGGGGGCGGTACGCCAAAGCTACGTGGATTTCGAACCACGTCCACCGGTGGGACGTTGTTCCGAGGCACCGGAGGAGGCGTCCGAAGCGCCAAGCTCTCTTCTTTCAGCTGCTCGAAGGCGATGTCCGCGGCTGACATCACGACCGGTTCAGGAGGCGCCTTCTCGGTCGCGCTAGCGGCACGCGCGAATCCCTTGGAATCTTCTTCCATAACGCGGTTGGAGAGAGCATCGTCGACGGGACTGGACTCACTCTCCGCATGCGCTTGAGCAACCAACGGTGGCACGAACGACTTGCTCCACATGGAGAGAGTCGGCTCTCCTTGAAGTTGCCCTGCAAGGTCCCGCATGCGTGTTGCACAGTCCGCGGCACTCGGCCGATCCGCCTCATCAAACGACAGCATCTCGGTGAGCAACAGGTCGACTTCATCACGAATCGACTCCGCACCTGGCGGATGCGCAGCGAACACAGCGTCGAGACGTTCGTCGACGTGTTGGTCATGAAGGGCGGGACGCAGCTTGGCTTTGCCAAACTTGGCGCGCGCCAGCAGCTCGTACAGCGTGGCTCCCAACGAGTAGATGTCGGACGCTGGCGACTCTGGCTCGAAGAACAGACGCTCAGGTGGCATGTACTCCACGCTTCCGAAGGCCAGCTCTTGGGTCTCGCTCTCACGTCCTTGGAAATCCGCTCGGGCGACACCAAAATCAAGGACTTTGGCGTTGCCCTGGTCGTCGACCATCACATTGGAAGGCTTGATGTCCCGGTGAATGACGCGTAGAGGCTTCTCACCCGCGTAGGGCGGACGGTTGTACGCGGCGTCGAGCGCCGAAGCAACATCACCGCCGAGTTCAAGCGCGGCACGCACCGGCACGGTTGTCTCGGCTTCCAAGCACCCATTGATGATGTCCTTAAGATCAATGGCCTCAAGGTACTCCATGACCACGGCGACTCGGCCATCAATGCGTGTCAGATCGCGGACATCCACAATGTGACGGTGCCGAATCTGGCCCAACAGACGCGCTTCATCTCGCATTCGCGATGCGATCTCTTCGTTCTCTGACCACTTGGGATGCAACAGCTTGACCGCAACGACACGGGAAAACCCGTCCGAGTGCAGCTCTTTTGCTAGGTACACCGATCCGAAACCGCCAGAAGCGATGATCCGAATGAAGTGGAACTTTCGGCCCGTCTCCGCGTTCACGCGTTCGTTCGACTCCAAGAAGAGCCACATACTATCACGTCCATCGCTCAACAGGCGTCCCCCGCTCGTGACATACTCGTCACTGCGGAGGTGATGGTGAACCGTTGGATGCCCCTACTGGCCCTAATCGCGGGCGGATGTTGGACGACTGAGCTCCCAGAGTTGGAGCCCGGTGTGTTGGACTTTGCGCCACGTGGTGCAGAAGCCCCTGAAAACTGGGCTGTACAAGCGTGGCCGCAAGCCGACATGCTGTGTCCGGACGGTCAACTGGCGCAGTTTTGGCTGGTCTATCCAGTCGAGAGTGCCGTGATGCTACCCGCGGCTGTTGTCTTCCACGATAACGCCCTCGACTACCCATCGGATTCGGAGGCACCGAATATTTCGGCGTTCCGCGCCGAGTCTCAGCTGACGGCAGACCACGCCACCCTCGAGGTCTTTGACCTCATGGGCATGGGTACTGGCAGTGGGTCCGGTGCGTTGGTCGCGGCACTCGCGCAGTCCGGACATATGGTTGTGCTACCGTCCAACTGTTGGGGTGACCTGTACGCAAATGGCTTGGAGCAACGCCCGAACGACCCTGCGGTAGACGGCTTCGTACGTCGCGGATTTGACTCTGCAGAGTTCGGCTTCCGCATGGTATCAGACGAAGCTTGGGCGACTATCAACCGCGTCGCCCTTCCCGTACCCATCGACTACTCGGCACCCGTCGCTATTGGAATCGGAGATGGCGGACGGGCCGTCAGCGAGCTCCTAGGAGAAGAATTCACCGTGCCAACTGCCGTGTTGGACGCTCCCCTAGATGACGTAAGCGCGTACTACGAGCAGCCCGGGACCTTCCCCAATGAAGCCGCGACGCTCGATCGCTTGTTCACGGATGTTGATGACGCGAACGTCGCCTCCCTTGCCAACACCATCGTGGCTCCGGGTCGCACTGCCTATCTGTGGTCACGTCTGGACCCCAAAATCCCGTCTGGCGCAAATAATGGCGCCATTGACCGGCTCAATGCGGACGGTGCCGCGTGGATCGTAGAGACAGGAAGCCTCGAACACGCCCCCCTCGCGAATGACGCTACCCTCGCGGCAGACGTCACTACCTGGATTGCTTCGGCGCCGGCTGAATAATCGTGCGACTCGCTGGCGTCGCCATGGTCCTCGGAAGCCTGCTCGCTCCCTTGGCGGCGCAAGCCCAAGTCTACGTGGGCCCCCGACGTCCCGGACAGAGCGGTGTGAGCTACGAGCCACACACCTGGGCACGCGTCGACCTGCTGGCCGCCCCCACGCGCCAGCAGACCGAAGCCGGAGGCGTTCGGCTGTACTTTTACGAACAAGAGCGCGACGTTGCCGAACGTGCAGCAAGCGCAATTGAGACCGCGTACGCCGAGCTGTCCGTCGACTTCGACTACGTTCCCGAGCAGCCCTTCAGCTATGTGCTGTATTCGACCTACCTCGACTTTTTAGGAACGAACCTATTTCCCGTCCAAGAAGGAACGCTCGGTGTCACCAGCACGCGTGACCTGACCATCGCCCTGCCCTATTTCGGCGACCACCGCCGCTTTATGCACGTCTCCAAGCATGAGATGGCCCATGAATTTACGATTCAAAAGGTGCGCTCTGCCGCAGCTGCGGCCGGAACGGGACGAGACCCTCTCGGCGTGTACCCGCTGTGGTTTATTGAAGGCCTCGCCGAGTACTACGCAAACGACGGGCTGACCCCCGAAGCTGCAATGCTTGCGCGTGACCTGGTCACAAATGCCGATACCCGGCGGTTCTGGGGTCCGCTCGGCTTCTTTGACGATGCACCGACCAGCGTGTTGTGGACCTATCAACTCGGGCATCTACGCTGCGTCTTCCTGGCCGAAACCTACGGAGAACAGGTCATCCAGGACCTGTTGTCGCGCGGACACGAAGCCATTGGCGTCACGTATGCAGGCCAGACCGCGCTGCGCGGGTTTCCGTCGCTCATGCAGACGGTGACCGATGTTGCTCCTTCGCAGATGGAGCGCGAGTGGCAAGAGTGGCTGAGGGAGCGCACCTACCAAGAGTGGCTCGACGGCGAGACTCGCCCGTCGGACACCGAAGCACTGGGCCCTACCAACGGCTACATTCTCGGCCTCACTGCAAGCCCTAGCGGCCAGACGGTGGCCTACACCGCCATCGACTTTCAGACCTACCGAACCCGCATCATGCTGGCCGACCGGCGAGACCCGCGACACACCCGACGCGTGGTTGCCGACAGTCGGCCCGGAGTGGAATCACTACATCCCGTCGAGGACCGAATCTTTGCCCTAGGGGACGATGTGTTGGTGTACGCCGCGCAACACCGCGGCGCTGACGTCCTGACCTGGCAGTCGATCACTACAGAACCCGTGCAATGGCGTGGAAAACGTCGGAAAAAACGAGAACAACGAACCGCTGCCGAGCTGGGCCCAAGGCGAGTCAAGCTCCACCTAGGTCGCAAACACCGCATACGTCTGCGCGACCATGGGCTTGTCGGAGCGACCGGCCTGTCCGTCTCACCCGATGGTACCGAAGCCGCTTTCGTCGGACTCACCCCAGACGGCCACGTGGACGTCTACAAAGTCGCACTACGTGACCGGGCCACACCGGTACAAATGACTGACGACGCCTACGCCGAGCGGCACACGGCTTGGGGCCCAGACGGAATTGTGTACGCAAGCGACGCAACGAGCAATGGCTTCTATGCGCTATTCGCGGCAGGTAAAAACGGTGCAGCGACCCAACTCACGCACGAAGAAAGAGACCATCTCCAGCCGGTTTTTTCCGGTGGAACTCTGCTGTTCACTGCGTGGGATGACGCCCGCCTCGACCTGTACGAATACCGAGCAGCCGACCACAGCATCATTCGGCACACGCGCATGACCACAGGTGTTTCCAGCCCCGCCCCGTCAGACGAAGGTGCCTGGACGCTCCTCCAACAATCAGGCAGTCGTGTCCCTGTGGTGTTGCCGCGCGAAATGTGGCGAGACGAGTCCCCCATCCCACAAGCACCCACAGGCCAAGCGTCGTCGATTCCAGTCCGGTCCCTTGGCGATTCGAAGCCGTACCGACCTCTCGACCCTAAAAATTGGGGACTTGAAAACGGCCTCGGGTTCTTCGGCGCTGGCCCTGGTGGCATCTACGGTCAGCTGTTCTTGTCGGCGAGCGACCTACTGAAAGAACGCGGACTGGTCCTCTCGGCGGCGGCCTTCGGAAACTTACGTCTGACCGATGGCTACCTGGCCTATACCGACCAATCCAATCGGGTGACCTGGGCCGGAGGCGTGTCCCAAAACTTACGCTTTCGCCTGGACAACAGCACCGCACTGCGCTTTCAATCCGCGGAGAGGAGCTACGGCATTCTGGGCAGCGCACGCTACCCATTGGATCGCTTTGCCTACGCCCAGCTAGACGTTCAGCTGGGCGGGACCCAATACTTCCTACTCGGAGACTCCGAGGGGCTCCTTCGGGGCCAGATCGATCCGGAAACAGGCCAAAACGTCTTCACCCTGTGGGATGAGAAAAACGGAAAGGCGAGGCCACAGGCCGAGATGACCATACGTCTTGGCTACGATACCGTTCGCTACCATCCAACTACCGGTCCTCACGGAGGCGGGAGCGTCCTCGGTGAGGTGTCGGTGGCGAGCCAGCCGTTCAACGACGAGATGTTCGGCAGCGCCCGCATCGACGCCGAGCGATTCGTGCCGATTCGCTTACAGAGTTTCTTTGGAGCGAACGTCTTTGTACGCGCATCGGCCGGGACATCCTTCGGCGGGATTTACGCACGCAACTTCTTCCTCTCCAGCTTCGATACCTTGCGCGGCGTACGATTCGCTGATGCGGACTGGTTGCTCGGTCGACACTTCGCAACAGCAACCGCAGAGCTTCAGCTGCCACTGGACGCCCTGTTGCGCATCGCTATCTTAAGCAGCGTCGAGGCTGTCGCCGGAGTGGACGCTGGAGCGGTGTCGGCCGATGTCGAGTCATTGTGGAACAAGCGCGTGGTCGACGTGGCTCTGGGTACGAATCTCGTGTTTGGTCCCCTTGTATTTCGCGTGCACTTTGCCAGACCGCTCAACGTAGGCACCGAGCTACCCAACACCGGACGTGGTCAATGGGTACCTAATTTGTCCGTCCGGTGGCTGTCACTCTGAGCCGTTCGATCGGTGTTGTCTGCAGGTTCATTGACGCGGGCAGACCATGTAGATACCCTCGCCGTCGCGCGAGGAGTTGCATGCACACCGGGGATACGGTCACCGACAGCCTGGGAAGAACCTGGCAGGTGGGCCAGCCCTTAGGGCGCGGCCTGTGGGGAGGTTCTTGGGTTCTACGTGGAGACAATGACGCTGAGCGCGTTGTGAAGGTCGCCCACGCCAGAACTGATTTTGCCAGCGACGCACGCTTGCCTGATGGCCTGGAGCGCGCCTGTGCCCAGTGCGCAGACGAACAGGCCAACTTGCTTAAGAGAGCTTCGCATCCATTTCTTCCGCGACTGGAAGACCGCGTGCTGATCACAGGCCGACCGGCTCTGATTCTGCCGCGCTACCACAGCACTCTCGCTCGGCGTCTGGGAGATGGCGATAGTCTTGGAGACATCGCTACATTACTCGCCTCCGTCGCAGAAAATGTTGAGCTGTTAGCGGCGAATACTGAAGTGCACGGAAACCTTCGACCGAGCAACATTCTCATCAAAGAGGATGGTCAGCCGGTCCTGTCGGACATGCTCACGCCGACTGCTGCACAATGGCATCAGCGCCTCGCAGCCCTCTCGCCCGCCCGTGCCAATACGCTGCCGCCGGAAGCCGCGGATATCCCAGGTACACCTTGGGATACTTGGGCTGTCTGCGCATGTTTGTACAGCGCAGCCACGTGGCAGCCAAGCGTCGGTGACCTACGACGCACCGACGAATTCACCGTGCCGACTGGGGGCTTGGACAAGGTCGAGCTGGCGAGCCTGCGTGACCGCGCACTCAAGCGCCTGATGGCCGAAGGCGCCAACTCGCGTTTTGTGAACCGGGTGTGCGAACGTCTCGCAAGCCTGCTCAATCGTGGCCTCTCACGCCCCATGGAGCCATCCCCCCCGTACCGGTTCAACCGAGCCGAAGACCTGCGTACGCGCATCTCAGAGGTGGCGGCTCTCATCCACCCACGCGTCGAAGCTGTGGGTAAGATCTTGCTCCCCGGAAGCTCTCCAGACGGTATCTATCTGCACACCGAGCCCGTCAGCTTCACTGTGACTGTTGCCGTCACGGAAGGCGTTGGAAGCCACGAGCACATCGCTGTGGGCCTCCGACTCGTCGACCTCGACAGCCCAGACCGGCGTCGCGTTCGCGTTCAGGATGCTTCCTTCGACGTCAAGCCGCACCCGTCCGGTCGTCTGCGCTTCCACTTCAGCTTGCGCGACATCCCTCCGGGTCGCTACGATCTTGAAGCGGCGTTTTCAATCTTGGACAGCGGAAATACGCCCATTCCCGCACGCGCCGAGGTGAATGTACGACCGCCGCCCGGATACGTGCCGCCGCTCAACGAAGCCGCACACACACCCGAGCCGCTGTCCATTCCAGCGCCCGACGACAGCTTTCATGATGACCCCGTTCGTCGCGATGCTGCTCGTTTCCCAAGCCCCATCTCGCCGACTGCTTCAATGGACCTCGACGCAACAAGCCCAACAGCGGTTCCATCCACCGGCATCAAGGCGCCGCCGTCCCTTCCATTGCCCAAGGCCCCGACCCAGCTTCCAGCCTCCTCTCCGGACACACCGGCGCTGTCGAAGCCTACCGTCGGCATCTCGCCGAACGCCCCAACGCTGCAGACAGCGCCACGCCGTGCGCCACTGGCCGAGCCGTACTCAATGCCAGCCGGACAACGCTCCGCCACCGCTACGGTTGCCGCGCCGCCAACGGTCCCCGGACAATTTGCCGACTCCTCGTCGCCCCAGACCCCGGCATACGACGGTCCTGGTCAGTGGGAAGCGCTGCCCGACCCGAGTACTCCCGAGTACGTTCCCGAGCCCGATCATGTCGAAGACCTTCCGTCATGGTCTCCAGAAGACGTGGAAGGTGCGTCCGCCTTGTCCCGTCTCATCACGGTCGTCCGCAACGACACCTTCGTCCAGATTATGCTTGGCGTGGTTGTCATCGGTGTGCTCACCCTTGGACTCGTCTCTCTCCTAAAGAGCTGTAGCTAGGCAGCCACTTCGCCTACCCGACACCTTCTTTTCGTATCTTTCGCTCCCGCACCCTCCGAGGCCCCCGTGAACATCAAGTCCACCAACTCCGCTCCTGAATCCTTTTCGGCCGATGCCGTCGCCGTCGTAGTCTCCGGCACTGACGACCTGAAGGCGCTGAACGACGCATTCGGCGGTCAACTCAACGCGCTGTTGGAAGAGCGCGGCTTCAAAGGCAAGGCAGGCAGCGTCGAGACGGTTCCCGCCCTGGGTCACATTGGCGCACGCCACCTGATTGTCGCTGGAATTGGCGACGGGTCAGCCGCTGACCTAATGAAGACCGCCGGCGCCATCGGCTACACCGCCCGCAACCTCAAGATTGAGCATCTCGCCGTTGACTTCGGTGCCCTTGGTGCGGCCGCAGAAGACGTCATCGAGACTCTCGGTGCCGGCAACTACCGCTACAACACGTACCGTCGTGAAGACGCACGCAAGCCGGCCATCACTACGCTGACCCTGCTCAACGCCGGTGACATGGCCAGCGGATTCGACACCCGCAGCCTCGCCCGAATGGACGCCCAGTCCCTCGCCCGCGAGCTGGTCAACGCCCCCGCTGCGGACCTCTACCCAGAGACCCTTGCTGCCGCGGCAAAGGCCCTTGGCGACATCGACCACGTCGAGGTGGAGGTCATCTCCATCGAAGAGTGCGAGAAGCGTGGCTACGTCGGCATTGTCGCTGTTGGCCAAGGCTCGGACAAGCCCGGCTGCTTGGTCCACATCAAGTACCGTCCCCCCGGCGCCACCGGGCACATTGCCTTGGTCGGAAAGGGCGTCACGTACGATGCAGGCGGCCTGTCCATCAAGCCAAGCGCCGGCATGCAGACAATGCGCTGTGACATGGGTGGTGCTGGCACCATGCTCGCGACCACAAAGGCCGTCGCTACGCTGGGCTTACCGGTCAACGTCGACACCTTCCTCGGCTGCGTCGAGAACATGATCAACGGCAACAGCTTCAAGCTGGGAGACGTGCTTCGCTACAATAATGGCGTCACCGTCGAAATCCACAACACCGATGCCGAAGGTCGCTTGGTCCTCGCAGACTGCTTGCTTCTCGCCAGCGAGACGGAAGCCACCACCATCGTAGACGCCGCAACGCTCACCGGTGCTTGCGTCGTGGCCCTGGGTCCCGACTACACCGGACTCTTCACGGCTGATGATGGTCTAGCGACCGAACTGACCGCAGCCTCCACAGACACCGGTGAAGGCATTTGGCGCTTGCCATTGCACGCACCGTACAACCGGATGCTCAAGGCAACCTGGGGCCAGATCAAGAACGTTGGTGGCCGCGCCGCTGGCTCAACGACCGCAGCGTTGTTCTTGCAGCACTTCGTCACCGAAGAAAAGCGCTGGGCCCACTTGGATATCGCCGGCAGCGCATTCCAAGACAGCAAGAACGGTCACTGGGAGCCGGGTGCCACGGGCGAAATGGTTCGTAGCCTGACGCGCTGGATTGCCACGCAAGCCTAAGCGCTCGCCTATCCAACTTGACGGCCGTCTCTTCACCGAGGCGGCCGTTTGTGTTTGCGACAACCGGTCTGGCGATCCTTGGACGCGAACGCCCCATCTACAGACCGATCTGTGTCACTTGAGCCGGAGTACTCGGTGCCCGTTCGCTCGCAAGACTGCGGTGGCTGGGACGCAAGTCCGGCGTGGTGGATGCGAAGCCACTTGCCTCAAGGAGACTTCCCATACAGAGTAATTCTGGATTCTGCACATCGGAAAGAGCCATGTATCGACTCATCGCACTCGGTCTTGGGGGGGCCGCCATCGCTTCGGCCACACCGCTTGAACTCACCCATCCAGCGCGTCTAACAGAGGCCCTCGGCACCCCTATCGAGGGCCAACACACTGTCGACGTTCGCCTATGGGGTCACCGATGTGCCTGGAGCGGCAAAGGGCAGCCAATCGGTTCAGTCCACCGGCCCGGTCTTCATGAGCGGCCCCGGGCTCGCACGTCATCCCGCAGTGCCCCTCACTTCCGGAGTATCCACCTACCCGCACAACCACGCGGCGACTCGCTTTACCGGATGGACAACCCGGCACGAACCGCTCATCACCGTCGACTTGCTGCCGCCGGTCCGAGCTTGCAGTGGCAAGGAGACCCTGTAGGCGAAAGCTAGGACTTACACTATCTAACCGTACAGCTCGACCGGATTTAGGCCGGTTCAGCAGCAGCAAGCGGCTTGCCCTTGAAGCCCGTGGCCACCAAGAACCACTCCCGGCTCACCTTTCGCACGGCGTCGGGTCGAACACGCTTGACGGTCTTGAACAGCACGCGCGCTTCCAACACAAAGTCTTGCGCATCCCCGCCCTCGAACACCTTGCAGACGAAAGTGCCGCCGGGCTCCAACAGCTCGGCCGCCACATACAAGGCACGACGAGCCAACTCAATCTGACGGTAATGATCGCCAGTCTTATCGCCTGTGGTGGGCGGAGCCATGTCCGAGAGCACGGTGTTCGCAGCACCCCCAAGGACCTCGAGCAGCTGCTCTGGGGAGACGTCCAGCGCACTGGCTTCGAAGAACGTGGCACCACTGACTTTTGGTGCTGTGAAGTCCACGCCAACCACGGTACCCTTGCGTCCAACCTTCTGAATCGCGTAGCGGGTCCACGAGCCTGGGTAGCACCCCAAGTCCACCACCCGATCTCCGCGGTGGATGACCGGATGCTTCTTGTCGATCTGCTCAAGCTTATAGATACTACGCGCTTCGTAGCCTTCGGCCTTGGCTTTCGCAGTGTACTTGTCACGCTTTTGGTATGAATTAGCCACGGCAACGTCCCTCAATGACGTCCCATACCTCATCAAAGCCGGTACGCTTGGGCGACGAAAAGCCGATCAGTTCGCCATCCTTCAAGCGGAATTCCTTCTTGATGGCGGTGATGTTCCGCTGACGCTCGTCGCGTCCCAGCTTGTCGACCTTCGTCGCCAGCACGAGTCTCGGCAACTTGGCCGTGGCCAGTCCGTACAGCAGTTCGCCATCCGACTCTTGCGGCTTGCGGCGGCAATCAACGAGCAGAATCACCAATTTCAGCGCTTCCCGATCGGACAGGTACCCTTCGATCATTCCTTTCCATCCGCGTTGAACCGCGGCTGGAACCTTCGCAAAACCGTACCCAGGAAGGTCAGCAAACACGCAGCTATCGGCCACTTGGAACAGATTGATGCGCTGCGTACGTCCGGGTTGTCCAGAGACACGCGCAGCACTCCTCATGCCCAACAAACAGTTCAGCGCCGACGATTTGCCAACGTTGGACCGCCCAGCGAATGCCACTTCAGGCAATCCCAAAACGGGCACATCCTCACTAAAGCTACCTTTAAACTCAACACGTCCACCTACGTTGCGCACTGCAACCTCCTACGGCGGCACCGAGTATCCCGCGGCTCGCAATGCGCGATAGGATGAGGCCATGGCAAGTCGTATCCATCCCGTCGAACACCTAGATGCTGACCAAGAAATCTGGTTCATTAGCGACCTGCACCTTGGCGATGGCACCCCATCCGATGCGTTCTTCGGCAAAGACCGTCACCTGCAGGCCTTGGTCGAGAAAGTCGATGCACGAGGAGCCGTTCTTGTCATTGGCGGCGATGCCATGGACTTCCACCAGGCGTGGTCGTTCACCCGCATCTTGCGCGCCCATCAAGAACTGCTGGCGTCCATGAGCAAGTTGGCGCGCGAAGGCCGCGTGGTCTACGTCATCGGTAACCACGACTATGACATCACGCTGTACAGGGAACTCCTGAACTTTCGCGTATGTGACGAACTGCACATCGGCGATAAGGTCTTGGTCCAGCACGGCTACCAGTACGACCCTTTCCTGCACGACGCGCTCGAAGGCACCCACTTGTCCACCAAGATTCACCACCTCATTGAGCGGTACTTGGACACATGGATTCGCATCCCGCTCGGCGAGTTCTACACCCTGCCAAACCGCTTCGTCTTCTGGTTGACGCACAAGCTGGCACTCATGGCGTTCGCGCTCGCATGGGTCATGCGTGGCTTGGGGTTGAAGGCCAGCGCCGAAGGCACCGAACGCTTGCTCGACTTCTGGGCTCGGTCGAACATGGGCGACCCCATGTGTATCTTCCGCCCCATCATGGACCGGTTGAAGAACGACTCGTGGCAGGCCATCCTCTGCGGTCACTCCCACCTTCCGGGTATCGTGCGGGAGGGTGGCAAAATGTACGCCAACACTGGGTCTTGGACATTTGCTAGCTCGCAATACATCGTGTGGAAAGACGGTGATTTGCGCTGTCATGATTGGATCACCGGCCGCGAATTCGGCGACCAATTGTACGCCCCACTGCGCGACGGTTCGATCGACGAAAAGAACTTTTGGCAGTGGTGGCGCGAGAACTACATGGGGCTGCTTCGCTTCCGTGAAGGGGAAGAACGACGTGGGCGCTTCCGTGGTTGGGAGTCGTACATTCGTGACCATCAGGAGTTTGGTTCCGTCCCAGAGATGCAGCGGTCGCCGCTAGAACCGCTCTCCGTGGCCTCGGGAATCGCCTCCACAGAACAGCTTCCACGCGCCGAAGCGCAAGAAGTACGACCGGCCTCTGTACCCCACTCGCCGTCGTAGCCGTATGCGTTACGGGTGCCGGCTATCTACCGGAGCCCCTATGAACGACGTCGCGGCCATCCTCCCACTCCGCGGACCCGTGCTGTACCCAGGAATGATTCTCCCCGTTCCTGTGGGACGTCCATCGTCGCTTGCGGCGCTGGAGTTGCACGAGGCTGACGAGTTTCCCCTGGTCTTCATTCCACAGCTCGACCCAGACGAAGAGGTGCCAACAAAGGCCCGGATGGCCCAAGTTGGTTGCACCGCTAGACTGTTAAACGTGGTGCATTTGCCAGACGGAACCGCACGTATTCTCGTCGAAGGTATCAGCCGAGTTCTTCGTACTGGACCCATCGCCGAGCACGCGGGCGCAACCGTTTCCACAACGGACGTCTTCCCAGAAGCAAATGACGACCCCCAGCAGGTCGCGCAACTCACCCACGCAACTGCAGAGTTGTTCGGCCAGTGGCTCGTACTGAACGGCTTCAACCCGACCGACCACGAACTCCTCATCGACCCGGCACTGGACCCTGCGCGTCTTGCCGACCAAGTCATGGGCAACATTCCAGCGTCACTCATCCACCGCATCGAAGTGCTGGAAGAAGTGTCCATCGCCGGTCGCTTGCAGAAAGTCGTTGAACACCTCATCAAGGCTGTTGCGGGTCAACAGGTCGCTGTCGAGGTGAACGAGCGCGTGCAGAAGGCCATGGACAAGGGCCAACGCGAGTACCACCTCAAGGAACAGCTCAAGGCCCTCAAGGAGGAGCTCAATACGCTCCAAGGTCGCCCCGGAGACGCCGACGCCTTCGAGCAGAAAGTGCGCGACGCGAAGATGCCGGAAGAAGCCGAAAGCGAAGCGTTGCGTGAGGTAGACCGCCTAAGTCGCCTACAGCCCGACTCCGCCGAATACACCATCTGTCGCACTTGGTTGGAGACGGTGTGCGACGTGCCCTGGTCTACCTACACAACCGACAGTACCGACCTCAAGCGGGCCCAAAAGGTCCTCGACCGAGAGCACTACGGTCTCGACACCGTCAAAGAGCGTGTCTTGGAGTACCTGGCGGTTCGCCAGCTCAATCCACAGAGCAAGGGCCCTATCTTGTGCTTCGTCGGTCCTCCCGGTGTTGGCAAGACCTCCCTCGGCCAGTCCATCGCAGATGCTCTTGGCCGCGAGTTCGGTCGTATTGCTCTGGGCGGCATCAAAGACGAGACCGAGATTCGCGGCCACCGTCGGACGTACATCGGAGCTCTTCCCGGGCGTATTCTCCGGGCGCTGATTCGGTCGGGCAGCCCCAATCCTGTTCTTGTCTTGGATGAGATTGACAAGGTCGGCAATGACTTCCGCGGCGACCCCGCAAGCGCCCTGCTCGAAGTGCTGGACCCGTCGCAGAATCATACCTTCGTCGACCACTACTTGGACATCCCTGTTGACCTGTCCCAAGTTCTGTTCATCGCGACTGCCAACGTCATCAACACCATCCCCGCGGCACTACACGACCGCCTCGAAGTCATCGACATTCCCGGCTACACCGAAGAAGAAAAGACGGTCATTGCCAAGAAGCACCTGATTCCCCGCCTCATTAAGGACCATGGGCTTACCGGAAAGGCACCGTCTTTCACGGCCAAGGTGCTCCACCAAATCATCCGCGACTACACACACGAAGCGGGTGTGCGAGACCTGAGCCGTCAGATCGCCCGCATCAATCGTAAGGTCGCTCGCCAAGTCGTTGAAGGCGACGCGGAAAAGCCGCGATTGAACGCCGCCCAAATCCGCAAATACCTGGGGCCACCTCGGTACTTTGTTGAGGTTGCAGAGCAGGTAGACGAGCCCGGCGTCGTTGTCGGACTGGCCTGGACGGCAGCTGGCGGAGACATCCTATTCGTCGAAGCCACCCGGATGCCCGGCAAGCTCAACCTGCGATTGACCGGTTCACTGGGCGACGTCATGAAGGAGTCTGCCGAGGCCGCCATGTCCTGGCTGCGCTCCCGCGCTGACCGCCTGGGAATCGATGTGAAAGAGTTCGAGTACGAGTTCCACCTACACGTCCCTGCGGGCGGCATTCCCAAAGACGGCCCCTCTGCGGGCGTCACCATGGTGACCGCTCTCGCCTCCATCGTCACCGGACGCTGTGTGAAGGCCAAGCTCGCTATGAGCGGGGAAATCACGCTTCGAGGCAAGGTTCTACCGGTCGGCGGCGTCAAGGAGAAGGTCCTAGCCGCACGGCGTGCTGGAATACGCACCATCTTGCTGCCAGCGCACAACAAGAGCGACCTCGAAGACATCCCGCCAGAGCTGAAGAAGGACATCACCTTTCATTTTGTTGAGACGGTGAACGACGTGCTTGAGTTGGCTCTCGAGAAGTAGTCTAGACGGCGGTGGTGCGCTGGACTCGGCAGATCACTACGGTGTGAGCTGCCCTAAGGTCACGGCCATCACCGTTCCTTCGCGCACCAACTCCAGCCGGACCGCATTTCGTCCAGCGAGGAGGTCTTGGACATCTGCCGGTGACTGAACGACGAAGCCGCTCACAGAGCGAATCACATCCCCCTCAAACACGCCGGCACGGTCCGCTCGCGACCCCGGCCGGACCGCAACCACTTCCCCACCGGCTCCTGGGGCTGCACGCATAGTCATGCCGGACGCGACAACACTTCGTGACGCTCGGTCCGCCAACAGCACTGGAATTGCCAGGCGTTCGCCATCACGGAGGAGTACAACAGCGACCTTTCCGTGCGGTGGAAGTGCAGATAAAACGTCGTTGAAGGCATCTGGCGTCAGCACCGGTAGGTCGCCTACTGTGGACAGAGTATCGCCAATGCGAATACCCGCACGGTCGGCAGGTCCACCCGACACAACGGCTTCCAGCTGCAGTCCTTGGGTGGCAGCAAAGCCCCGCACCCCCATCCACGCCCGGGTCAGCTCATCTCCGCGCAGAAGCGCTGGCAAGGCCGCGGAGAGGACATCGACCGGTACCGCAAAAGCGATTGCCTGGCCCTGGGCGTGGGTCCCAGCGAGCACGCCCACAACCAATCCGCTGTCGTCCAAGATGGGACCGCCCGAGTTGCCGGGATTGAGCGGAATGGACAGCTGAACAAAGGCTGC
>JBLHSN010000031.1:0-29199 GCA_047626195.1 Myxococcota bacterium | reverse complement strand
AGCAGAAACAGGAGCCCGGTGTGGCCGAATGCGGCCTCGGTCTTGGCCAAGAGCACTTTGCTGGGCTTGTCCTCCGAGTGCGTGTACGGAATATTCAGTCCCATGCCCCCGGTGCCGGTGGTGCCGACCTTCAGGTAGACCCGGGTGCCAAACTCGGTGGTGGCCCGGTGTACGAAGCGCACGTGACGAATGAGCTGCGGGACGGACTGGCTGAGCAAGAACTGTTCGAGGTCCTTTACGCCAGCGTCATTGTACGAGTCGGTCCCCAGATGGTCGAGTACGGTCGCGGCACCATCGAACACGTTCTGGTAGGACAGTCCGGTAGCGGTATTGACGCAGTCGATGACCACTTCGGGGCGGTGTTCAGCGAGCATCTGGACGAGATGGTTCTCGGCATAGGCGTCGTCAAATTCACCGTACAAGCCGTCTAGTAGGCGGCGTCTACGGGTGCCGTCTGCGAGGATGTCGCTTCGGTGCATGTTCGCTAGGTCAGTGGGAACAAACAGATTTCCCCACGCCGGTACGAAGGCTACCTGACGGCCAAATTCTTTCTGCAGGGCCTCACAGGTGGCACGCGCTTCGTGTTGGAGAAGCGAGGCCACAACAATGCGCCGTGGATTGAGAGTGGTGGCGATGCGTCGGCAAGTTTGGGTGCCGACAAGGCCGGCACCGCCAAGGAGTAGAAAGTCGCGATACATCGCTTAGCCTCGTAGGAATGCGGAGAAGATGCCGGGGAGCTTTAGCACCGAGTGCTTGGCTTCGAACCGGACGAGGCGTGGCCAGAGCTGATGAGCCCGGGCGTGGTCCGGGAACCACGGCGGCTTGCCTAGGAATCCCCACGGGCCTCGAACGACGCCCTTCTGGGTCCGACTGTACAACAAGCTGTTGTGCACCTTACCGATGCCAGAGCCAATGTCTGCAAGGGTGTGACCAGGGTGCGCTCCCCAAGGGAGGGTGGGCAGCCCATATCCAAGAAAGGGATTGTGGTTCAGAGTGATGCTTCCGTAGCGCAACTCGTCGAGAGCGGTCTCAACTGCGGCGTTTCCGGAGGGGTCTTTGGTGATCGAAGGGTGCACGAGCATGCCGCAGGCGAGCGTTCCCCACAGGGTGTCGTTGCAGAAAGCCACAGCTCCCGGCAGGAAGTCAGCGGCGGTTGCGCCAGGTAGAGCCGTCTCGGCGAGCACACCGCACCACGCTTCTTTCTTGAATGCGAGAGCGCTGCTGTCGGTGGGGTCCACGCTGTCGATGACCAACCAAGGAAGCTCGCCTTCGCCAGGTGTGCCACAGGACTGGCCGTTCGGGTAGGCTTCTTGAAACTGCGACCAGCGGTCTTGAGCCCCCGGGTAGTAGGCCTGTCGTGTTCCGGTGGTGCCGAGATGGGTGCGCAGCTTGTCGAGGAACTCGGTGCGTTGTGGCCAGTCTGCGCTGGTGACCAGAACCTTTAGGGCCAGGCAATTGAAGGAGGCATTGTGGGTGAGCATGGACGCCACGTTGCGAACCTGGAATTCCATGTCTTTGGCCGACCACTTTGCCGGAACCACAATGACCGGTGTGACGTTGCCAAGCTCGCTGGTAATCTCGATGTCTAGGATCTTGTCGCCACTCGCCTTGCGTGCGTCGCGGCCCTCATGAGGGCCCCAGATGATGGCGTCATGGGTGGCATCACTACCGGTGATGTGCACCTTGTCGATGTCGCTGTGATGCGTCAGGTGTTTCCCGACGTCGGCGCCCCCGTACACGAATGCTGCCCAGCCACGGTCGACAAACGGCTTCCAGATGTCGTGGAAGATGGGACCCAAGTACTCATTGACTGGGTTCATCTTGATGATGACCACGCAGTTCTCGTCGTACAAGGCGGTCAGCGCGTCGAGGTAGGGAATGGAGGACTGGTTGCCGGCGCCGAGCACCAAGCTGACCCGGCCTTGTGGATGGGACGGTGACGCGTACTCAAGAGCCTGGGTATTCGCCACCGTCTCGCGGGTGACGCCCGGCTCCATCCACACTTCACCGGTAATGCCTGGGAACAAGAGCTTGTCCCAGGTAGACTCTGGCATGGTGTGGGCGACGATGCGGCCGTCGGCTCGGGCCGAGTACCCGCCGGCCGGCGTCGGGGCTTTGCCCGTCTTCTGCAGGGCGCGAAGCGTGGTCTTCATGGCGGTCAGTCCGCGCAGCGATGCGAAAACGTTCTGGTAGCCTTCGTTGATCTCCGGTCCGTCCGGGTCGAGCCCCTTGGCATTAGCCTCGGCACGTGCCCAGCGGTCCGCATGCTCAACCGTGCGCTCCACCAAGATGTTGAGCAACGACAGACGCTCGGCAAGGTCGGTCTGGACCCAGGCTTGTTTGTTCTCAACGGCGCGACTGATCCGCTGATTGAGTTCGGCGGTGGGGGTGGGCTGCACCGTAGCAGGGGCTTCGGCAAAGGCAAATGATGGCATGGACACCTCGGGCTCGCCCCCTAATCCGAGGCGGTCAACCCTGCGCCCGAACCACCGTCAACGGCGAGACAACACCACAAAACGCTGCTCTTCTCCGCGCATAATGAGGAGGGTCACAGCCCCACTACTGCGTCGCAAGATGGCCTCTGCAGTATCCACGGAGTCTACCGCACGTCGGTTGATCTGCAGGACAACGTCGCCTGCCTCTAGATTGCCTGAAGCCGCGCTATTGGCGCGAACACTCTCGACCAACAGCCCCCCGTCGAGCCCGCGTTCGGCGGCAATACTGGACGGCAGCGGAACGGTCCGTATGCCAAGGCTCACCATCGCACTCTGTGGATTTGCCGATGGCTTTTGGTTCGTCGGGGACACCTGTGCGACAGGCTGCCCCCGTTCCACCAAGCGTGCCGTCACCTTGCGCTGGCGGCCTTCTCGCCAGATATCCATCCCGATCTGGTCGCCGGCGCGGTGGGTACCTACGGCCTGCATGAAGGTGCGAACGTCCTCCATGCCAACATCGTCAACGCGCAACACCACATCACCGGCCTGAAGCCCGGCTACGTCTCCAGGAAGCCCTTGTTGAATGTAGCTAATGACCACCCCGCCATCGCTGGGAACACTCCAGGTATTGCGCATCTCGGGGGTGAGTTCTTGAAGGCCCACGCCAAGGTAGCCGCGGCGGACTCGACCATCGGTCTGCAGGTCTTGAACAACGCCTTGGATGGCATCAGCGGGAACAGCGAAACCGACGGTGTTCGCTCCTTGAATGATGGCGGTGTTCATGCCGACCACACGCCCATCCAAGGTGAATAGTGGGCCGCCCGAGTTGCCGGGATTGATGGCAGCGTCTGTCTGTAAGAAGTCTTGAAACGCGCTCATTGTTGAGTGACGGCCCTTGCCTGACAGAATTCCGGTGGTGACGGTCAGGCCGAGTCCAAGCGGGTTTCCGACGGCTAGTACTCGGTCCCCGACACGTGCGTCTGATGACGACCCCATGGCGACATACGGCCAGTCGCGGTCTTGCGGAAGCTGAAGCAGGGCAACGTCTAGACTCTCGTCGGACCCAATGAGCTGGGCGGTGACGCGCTCGCCTTCGTTGAAAATGACGGTGATCTCCGAGGCATCACCGACCACATGGTGGTTGGTGAGCACGAGGCCATCTTCGCTGATGACGAACCCGCTGCCTTCTCCTTGGAATGGGCGCATTCCCTGGGGCGCACCGAAGAAGCGACGAAACTCAGGTGGAAGCTGGTTCTGGACCTGCTGCACACCGCTCACTTCGATGGACACCACGGCCGGCTGGACGGCGTCCACCAAAGGGGCGAGGGAAATTCGCGGGTCATAATCACCCGGGAGTGCGGGGGTCGCGAGTGCCAGAGATGGGGCTGCTACAAGTGCCAGCAAGGCCGATGTACGTGTGAGCATTCGTGGGACTCTCCAATGGGGTACCCTTCACTAGTGCCCTCATCTGTGGCGGTTGCAAGTCACCCGTTGTCTTGGCGCGTCAAGCCGCTATGCAGACCCCATGTTGACTCTCGCTGGCCACAACGTGAATGCCGTCTCTGTCGGAGGACTGGAGACGTGCATTGAGCTGCCCAACTACAAGCTTTGCTTTGACATTGGGCGCTGTCCTCCGTCTGCAACGCGCTTGCCGACGGTGTTGTTCACCCACGCGCATACAGACCATATGGGTGGCGTCATCCACCACTGTGCAACCCGCGACCTCACGAGCATGCCGCCACCTACGTACGTTATGCCCGCGGAGAACGAAGAAGCGTTCCTGGAGATGATGGTGGCGTGGCGCAAGCTCGACCGGTCGCCTTTGCCGTGCACCGTGGTTCCGGCGACTCCCGGCGGGAGCTACGACTTGGGACGCGGACGTACCGCCAAGTTCTTCCGCGCGATTCACCGCGTTCCAAGCATTGGCTATGCCATCTGCAGCAACAAGAACGTGTTGAAGGACGAGTACAGGGGGCTGCCACGGGAAGCCATCCGGGACGCACGCATGGCTGGAAAAGACATCACCAACCCTGTCGAGACGGTGGAGGTGGCTTTCTGTGGAGACACCACCATTGACGTTGTCGACCGTGAGCCGCTGGTTCGCGCAGCTCGACTGCTCATCTTAGAAGTCACCTTCTTGGATGATAAAGTCTCGGTCGAAAAAGCGCGCGCCAAGGGGCATGTGCACATTGACGAGGTCGTGCAGCGGGCGCACCTGTTGAAGAACGAGGCCATTCTGTTCACCCACCGGTCCGTTCGCTACGGAAACGAGTGGGCAGAAGCGCGTTTTAAGGAGGTTCTTCCTGCGGACCTGTGGGAACGGTCGACAGTCCTACCGTTCGCCGCACCGTGGACCTAAATCGGCCCACGGTGACTCGGTCTAGACCACGGCGATGTGGCGCTTCATGAAGTCGAGCTTGCCGCGCACTGCCTGATTGTACAGCTTCTGCGAAAGCTTGGTGACGGGGCCGGGTTCACCCGTACCCACCACTTTGCGGTCGACGGAATGGATCGGCGTGACCTCGGCTGCCGTACCCACCATGAAGGCTTCGTCAGCGACGTAGAAGGCATCTCGGCCAAACCACGTCTCTTCCACTTCGTAGCCCTCATGCTTGAGGATTTCGATGATGGACTTGCGGGTGATGCCCGGCAGAATGTTGGCGACGGGCGGGGTCTTGACGTGTCTGCCCTTGACCACGAACACATTCTCACCGGTGCCCTCAGCAACAAAGCCATGGTGGTCGAGCATGATGGCCTCGTCATAGCCATCGGCGTTCGCTTCGTAGCGAGCCATGATGCTGTTGACGTAGTGCCCGACAACCTTTGCGCGCTGCATGGCGGCGTTCGGGTGATGCCGGGTGAACGTACTGATCTTGACGTCAACGCCATTCTTGACGGCTTCGTCACCTAAGTATGCGCCCCATTTCCACGCGCCTACGACAACGTGGACGGGATTGGTACGCACGCCGAGGCCCAGAGCCCCTTCGCCGATGAAGGAGAGGGGACGTAGATAAGCTTCGGTCATGTCATTGCGCTTGAGCACCTCGTGACAGGCTTGGGTGACGTCTTCACGGGTGAAGCTTGTCTTCATCTCCATCATCTTCATGGTGTCGAAGAGCCGCGTCATGTGGTCGTCGAGCGCCCAGACACCCGCACGGCCATCCGGTTGGGTGTAGGCACGGATACCCTCGAAGGCGCCAAGGCCGTAGTGCAGGGTGTGCGACAACACATGGGTCGTCGCCTGGTCATAGGGGACAATCTTACCGTCGAACCAGATCCAGTCGGCCTTGGTGCTCATCTCAGTTCCCTTGAATTGGATTGCCTTGGCGGTCCAGCTCGATGATCGGAAGGCCGAACGCTTCGAGGTCGCTGTACACCGCTTCACGGTCGCCTACGACAGTCCAGACAATGTGTTCTGGGACGAGACGGGCGGCCAGTGCTGCGTTGGCGGTATCCACCGTCACGGCCTGCACACCAGGGAGGTAACGCCCTTGCCAGTCAGAGGGGAGACCGTGCACCCAGATGTCCGCATGCTCGCCGAGCACGGCGTTGACGGTCTCGTATTGACCAGGGTAGCCGTTGACTTCGGATGACACATGGTAGGCAACTTCGGCGGCATCAATCGGGCGGTCACCGAGGACGTCGGTGATCTCCATCTTAATCTCGTCGAGCGAAGCGCCGGTGGCGTCCGTGCGCACACTTGTCGAACAAAACCACACGCCCGGGCCTTCAGGGTACCAAGCACGGCAGCGCGCGCCGTAGGTGTAGCCCTTGTCTTCACGCAGGTTCATGTTGACGCGTGCAGTGAACGCTCCGCCGAATGCGGCGTTACCAATGTGCAGTTCGTAGTAGTCGTCGTCCATCCGAGTACCGACGAAGCCACCTAAGCGAATCATGCTCTGCGCGGCCCCGGGCTTATCGATGAAGTACATCACCGATTCTTCGATCATTGCAGGTTCCGGCGCAGTGATGTCCATTGCCTCACCGTCGACCATCCAGCCACCGAAGTGCTTTTCGAGGATGGGCAGCGCGGTCGCAGGATCAATGTCCCCACCGACCAGCAGCAGTGCATTGTCAGGGCGGAACTGTGCCGCATGGAAGGCCTTCATATCATCCAGACTGATAGCGCCGTAAGTGTCTGCGGTTGTGACGCTGCCTTGGTAGATACCGGCGTACAACTGCTTGTAGAACGCTTCGCGACCCACGGTTGCGGGATCCTCCAGCTTGGCGTTGGCATTGGCAATGCGACGCTGTTGCAGGATGGACCATTCGTCATCTGGGAAGGTCGGCATGGTGATGACGGTGGCCATGATGCCGAGAGTTTCATCCATGTTGCGCAGGATTCCGCCAGCCGAGACGCTCGATGAGTCCAAACCCGCACCGGCGGACAGCGAGGAGCCCAGTCGCTTCACTTGGCGGGAGATGTCGGATGACGACATGTCTCCAGCACCGTCGTCCATCATGTCCACAGCGACCGAAGCAAGTCCGGCCTTGTCTGCGGGGTCGAGGCCGGTGCCACCGCGAATAACCAAACGTGCGCCCCATAGGGGCACCTCGTGGTTTTCGACGATGCGCACTTCAAGACCATTCGACAGCGTATGGGAGGTGGCCTCCGGCAGGTCGAATTCGGGTGTGGGCAAGGGCTCGGGGAAGGGAATGGTGGTGTCTTGAGCCACTGCAGTCGAGGTCATGGCGACCAGAGCAAGAATGCTTACGGTGCGGATCATTGGGCTTCTCCTTCGTTGGCGACGTCATCGGCTGTTGGCATGATGTGCAGTGCGACACGCGGAGCCATGAGGAATTGCTGGCCGGACGCGACAACGTCGGCCGCATCCGCGTCAAAGTAGCGAGTGAGGTCGGCGCCCATGTAGCCGGGGTTGCCCGTGTACATGAAGTATCGATTGATGGTGTCGCCCTTGCCAGAGATGGTCTGGAGCCCAGAGTAGAAGCCGGCTTCGAAGTTGGCGCGGGCGCCATCGAGCTCGGCAGCTGTGGGTGGGTTTTCGCCTAGGACGTCAGCGAGTACCGCGTCTACAGCGGCGACCAGCTCGTCGGTGGTGTGGTCGCCAGCAGCGGTGCCTTGAATGACGAAAAGCGAGCCGAGACCTGCGGAGCTTTGGTAGGCAGCGATGTCTTTCGCTACCTGCTGCTCTTTGACCAGTGCGGTGTACAGACGGCTGTCTTTGCCGCCGGACAAGACACTGGAGAGCAGGTCGAGCTCGGCATCACCGGCCTCATAGAAGGGCGGTGTGGTGTAGGCGAGCCACACTTTGCGCTCGGGAACGTCGTCATACTGACGGACTTCCAGGCTCTCGGTGATGACAACGGGCTCGGCGGTGCGACGGACCGGGTCTTCTCCGCGCGGGATCGGACCGAAGTACTGCTCAACCATGGCTTTTGCAGTGTCCGTGTCGAAGTCGCCCGCGATGACCAACGACGCGTTGTTGGGGACGTACCACTTGCGGAAGAAGTCCTTGACCGTGTCTAAGGTCGCCGCTTCAAGGTCTTCGTGGCTTCCAATCGTCATGTGCTCGTACGGGTGGCCGTCTGGGTACGCCATCTCGTACAACGTCTTGCGCGCCTCTCCGTAGGGAGGATTCTCGTAGCTCTGGCGGCGTTCGTTGCGGACGACTTCGCGCTGGTTGTCCAGCTTGCCTTGGTCGAGCACTTCGAGGAGATGACCCATGCGGTCCGATTCCATGAAGAGCGCCAGGGGAAGATGCTGCGCCGGAACAGTTTCATAGTAGTTGGTGCGTTCGAACGAAGTGGTGCCGTTGATCGCGGCGCCAACCTCCTGCAAAGGGGTGAAGTATTCGCCCTGCGCATTGGCTGATCCCTGAAACATCAGATGCTCAAAGAGGTGGGCAAAACCGGTGAGTCCGGGCTCTTCGTCGCGTGAGCCAACGTGGTACCAGACGTTCGTGTAGACGATGGGAGTGGAGTGATCCGGCGCCAGAATGACGGTTAAGCCATTGTCGAGCGTGTACTGCTCGAACGGAATTTCTGGCAGGGTCATCTCGGGCTCGACAACCTCAAGAGGGGCAGCGGGCTCGGTGGGTACGGTCGGCTTGGGGCAGCCAATCAGCGCAGTGAGCGCCATGAGACAGAGTGTACGGGACACAGATCCTCCTAGTGGGGCGCCCCCTTAACCAGTGCTGTGGCGAGACATTCCGAGTGTTGCGGTCTACACTCTCTTCATTGGAGGTCAGGTGCGCTCGCTCACTTGCATCGTGGTTCTCGTTTTATCTTCTGGTTGTCGCTTCTCTTGGGAAGCGAACGTCGACACCGACTGTGCCGAGCTTCGAGCTTGGTATTTGGACGGTGACGACGATCAATGGGGCCTCGCTGGTGACAGTCAGGACGCGTGCGGACCGAGCGGTGACTACACCGCAGTCAACGACCGCGACTGTGATGATACGGATCCGACGATCACCGGTCGCTCCGGCTCGATCTGCCCAGAGCAACTCGTAAATAACGGAGGCGCCCCTACAGAGGTCGTCGGTGTTGTGATCGGAGCGTCAGAAGTCGTCGCAGTTCATTCCAGCAGCAACGTCGTGTGGGCTCGGGCTGCCGAAGATGCGTGTGGACCCGTTGGGTGGGGTGGTCGACTGTTTGCGCAGGCCGACCCCGCAAGCATCGTGCAGGCGCTCAATGCTCTGCCGGATGGTCAACAGGTGTGGGCCGGCTACATCGGAATTCAGTTCAACCCCAGTGCACCGTTCCCCGGTGGAGCCACTCCAGACGATGTGGCACCCGGTCAGTGGGAGATGGTTGGCGGCGGGCCGATTCCAGAAGCGCGCTTGTGCTCGTCTGATGGTGTGAACGGTGCAGATGCCGCCGACTACAACCCGGACCTGGGATTCTTGGCGCTGATCAAAGACAACCCGCCGTTGGAAGGAGATGGCTCGTCGTCGGACTTCTGTTTTGGCCGGCCTGATGAAGCCATACCCGTGGCATCTCCAGCATGTGGAGGCGCCAATTTGCCATGTTATACCGAACGAACCGGCCACTTCATGTGCCAACGCACGCCGCCAAACTCGGATGACTTCGCCCTGTAGGTTGTGAACCTGCCGCGCTAGCGCACGCCGCCGCAACCCCGTGTTGCTCGGCTGATAAGAGAGGCCATACGCTGACAAATGGGCATGTGGCGTCTGGTTTTAATAATCCAGCATTCCGTGGTTGCCTACGTCGGGCTAGACATCAGCTTCGAGGAGGAATCAGAACCCGATGAAGCTCCAGTCCCGATGGCTGACCGCCTTACCGTTTGCGCTGGTTGCTGCGACGTATGGACTCGTGGTGCTGGGCAGTAGTGTGCGCGCGTACGAGGCCGGGCTTGCATGTCCCGACTGGCCGCTGTGCTTCGGTGAGGCCGTACCGGCCTTCAACCTAGAGATTGCGTTCGAGGTCGGCCATCGGTACCTCGCCGGATTCATTTCCCTCGTTTTCGTCGTCGTCAGCGTACTGGCACTGCGAAACCCGCACCTGCGGCGGCGGGCAGGCCCGTGGATTGGCGTGGGAGCCATCGTACTCGCCACACAGATCGTCTTTGGGGCTTTGACAGTGACGGAACTGTTGAGCCCGCCGGTCGTTACCACGCATCTGATTCTCGGTAACACCTTCTCCGCGCTCCTCTTTGGCCTCGCTCTCACCCTGCGAGAGGCAGGCTTTCCGCGCAGACGAGCACCGGTTGGCACGCTGCCCAAGGTCGCCGCTGGCGTTTTGGCGGTCACTCTCTTCGCGCAGCTCGCTCTAGGCGGCTTGGTGTCGGCCTCGCACGCAGGGTTAGCGTGCGGAACGTGGCCCTCCTGTAACGGGAACGGTTGGTTCCCAACAGTCGAGGGGTTGGTGGGATTACAGGTCATGCACCGCATCACGGCGTACACGTTGGCTACCGTCGCATTCGGAGTATTTTTCTCATCTAGAATGCGCGGCCGATTTGGCGCCGCATCTGGGGTGCTGGTGTTGGTCGTCATCGGCCAAGTTGTACTTGGCATCCTCAATGTGATGAACCAGCTTCCTGAGTCCGTCACGATTCTTCACTCGGCGGGTGCGGCAGCCCTGGTGCTCTTGACCCTCTTCCTGAACCTGGAAGCATGGCGCGCACCGGCTTCTGCCGCTATCAGCCGCCACCACGGTGTCGCATTTGCCGCACAGGAGGCCGTATGAGCACGATTCCCGAGGTGATGCCGACGGTTTCAGCGAGGTCCTGGTCTGAGACGACCCGGATCTTCCTGGACATCGCACGCCCCAAGGTGATCGCGCTGGTGTTGTTCACCGGGGTGCCGGCCTTGGCGCTGGGTAAAGATGGCTGGCCCAGCTTGAGCGTTGCATTGACGGTGCTGTTCGGTACCGCTCTGGCAGGGGCAGCGTGTAGCGCCCTAAATGCCTACGTGGAGCGCGACTCTGACGCGAAGATGGCACGAACTCGCGACCGACCCATTCCGGCGGCCACGCTACTTCCTAAGGTCGTTCTTGCGTACGGCTTAGCCCTCTCGGTGGTCTCCACCGTCGTGTTGTGGGCCATTGGTGGGGCGGTTGCCGCACTCGTTGGCGTGGCAACCATCTTGTTCTACGTCGGCGTCTACACCATGTGGCTCAAGCCACGGACCCCACAGAACATTGTCATTGGCGGCGCCGCGGGAGCCACAGCACCGCTGATTGCGTCGGCTGCCATGGACGGACAGATTTCGATGGGTGCCTGGATTCTTTTCGGCATCGTCTTTCTGTGGACGCCCCCGCACTTCTGGGCCATCGCGCTGTTCCGCAAGAGCGAGTACGCGAACGCCGGGATTCCCATGATGCCGTCGGTCGTTGGCAATCAGCCAACCCGTTGGCGTATGCTTGCGTACACTCTTCTCCTCGTTCCTTTTACGTTGTTGCCGGTTTGGCTCGGCTACCTGAACTGGCTCTACGCCATTGCAGGTGTCGGCCTCGGCGTGTGGTTTACAAGCCACGTCATCCGTTCTCTTGTCGCACAAGACGTCAAAATCGACCGGCAGGTCTTCCGGACCTCCATCGCTTATTTGTCGTTCTTGTTCCTTGCGATGCTTGTCGACATGTCGATTCCCTGGGGGTCCGCGTGAGTCGTTTCCGCGCGTTATTTTCCTCTGTCTGTGCGTCCATTTGGCTGTCTGGTTGCAGTCTTTGGCCGTCCGAACAGAATCCGTTCTCCACCGTCGATTCGTCGTCGGACTTCAATGATGCCATCATTGAGGTGTACTCACTAATCACGTGGATTACGTGCATTGTCGGTGTGCTCGTAGCCATTCTTATGGCCTACGTAATCATCAAGTTCCGCGACGATGGCTTGCCGGGCAACCCCGAGCAGATCCACGGAAACACCACCATGGAAATCGGCTGGACGTTGATTCCAGTTGTGCTCGTCATCTTCATGGTAGTGCCGACCATCAGCACCATCTTTGAGATTGCTGACGCCGCTCCAGACGACGCCATCGAGATTCGTGTCGTTGGCAAGCGCTGGTGGTGGGAATTTGAGTACATCGAAGAGGGCATCGTTACCGCGAACGAGATTCACGTTCCGGCAGGCACCCCCGTCAATCTACTCATCGAGTCGGACTCCGTCATTCATTCCTTCTGGGTTCCGCGCCTAGGTGGAAAGCGTGATGCGGTTCCCGGCCGCATCAACCGCATGTGGTGGACGATTAAGGATGAAGTGGCTCCTGGCGAGACTATTCGCTACCGCGGCGAGTGCGCCGAGTATTGCGGCGAGTCGCACGCCCTGATGCGCTTTGATGTCATCGCTCACGATGACGCAGGCTACGCAGAGTGGGTCGAGCTGATGAAGGCGCCGCCTATCGTCGCAGACGCCGCCATTCGTGAAGCGGGTGAGGAAGCGTATGCTGCCGGCGGTTGCGTCGGTTGCCACGCCCTTACCAATATCGACGGTGCTGTTGCACGAATCGGTCCGAACCTGACGCGTCTTGGCATTCGCCAACGCATCGCGGCCGGCACGATGGAGAACAGTGTCGACAATCTGGCGTCCTGGATTGAAAACCAGGAAGAGTGGAAGGCAGGCACGTCATACGACAAGCTTGGCAATCCCCGCTTTGACGGCATGCTGATACCGGTCGAATTGTCCGAACAGCAGGTCGACGCCTTGGCCACTTACCTGAGCGCCCTCCAGTAAAGGGGGCGGGAGCACACGCTATGTCAGCAGTCAGCACCCAGGTAGAGACCCACAACCACGCAGCGGATCAGTCCACTGCGCAGTGGTTGTGGAGCATCCTCACATCGGTCGACCACAAGACCATCGGACGGCTTTACCTGCTGTCTGGAATCTTGTTCTTCGTCGTCGGTGGTGTGGAAGCCCTCGCCATTCGTCTCCAGCTCTCCGTCCCGAACGCAGACTTCGTGTCTGCCCAGCGGTACAATGAGCTCTTCACCATGCACGCCACCACCATGATCTTCCTCTCGGTCATGCCTATGGCAGCAGGGTTCACCAACTTCTTCTTACCGCTCCAGATTGGCGCGCGTGACGTCGTGTTCCCACGACTCAATGCGTACAGCTACTGGCTGTGGTTGGCCGGCGCGCTGTTCATCAACAGCTCGTTCTTAGTCGGGGCCTTCCCTGATGGCGGCTGGTTCGGCTACGCCAACATGAGCGGCACCCAGTACAGTCCGGGCCCCGCCATGGACTTCTGGAACATTGGTCTGATGATCTTGGGCGTGTCGTCTATGACGGCTGGCTTCAACTTCATCACCACAGTGTTGAACCTGCGCGCTCCGGGCATGTCCCTGTTCCGCATGCCGGTCCTCACGTGGATGTTCACAGTTGTGCAGTTCTTGGTCGTCATGAGCTTCCCGATCCTGACGATTGCTCAGGCGTTGCTACTGTTCGACCGGAACTACGGTACCAACTTCTACGTACCGGCGAAGGGCGGCGACCCCCTCTTGTGGCAGCACCTCTTCTGGCTGTTCGGCCACCCCGAGGTGTACATCCTCATCTTGCCGTCGATGGGTATTGTGTCGGAGGTCCTCCCGACCTTCTCACGCAAGCCACTGTTCGGCGCGCCGTTCGTCATCTTCTCCGGCATTCTGATCGGGTTCTTGGGCTTCGGCGTGTGGTCGCATCACATGTTCACCACAGGCCTCGGCCCCGTGGCGGACTCGGCGTTCTCGCTGACCACCATGCTCATCGCCATCCCGACTGCGGTGAAGATCTTCAACTGGATCGCTACGATGTGGGGCGGTAAGCTTCGGTTTACTGCAGCTATGTACCACTCGATTGGTTTCGTCTTCCTGTTCACCATCGGTGGACTGTCGGGCGTCATGCACGCCTCGCCACCCATCGACCTACAGCACCAAGACAGCTATTTCGTCGTGGCTCACTTCCACTACGTACTGTTCGGTGGCTCGGTGATTGGCTTGTTCAGTGGCATCTACTTCTACTGGCCCAAGATGTTCGGACGCATGCTGTCCGAGCGCCTCGGTAAGATTGGTTTCTGGTTGTTCTTCGTCGGAATGAACCTGACCTTCTTCCCAATGCACTTCCTGGGTGTCCAGGGCATGCCTCGCCGCATCTTCCGCTACGAAGATGGCCTTGGCTGGGAAACTGCAAACGCTCTAGCCAGCATCGGTGCACTGATCATCGCGGCCGGCATGGCAGTTCACCTGTACGCCATGATCTCATCCTTCATGCGTCCCAAGGACGCGCCGTCGGACCCATGGGATGCCGCTACTCTCGAGTGGTCGATTGCTAGCCCGCCGCACCACTACAACTTTGCCGTGATTCCCGAGGTCCACTCGGACCGCCCCTTCTGGGACGAGAAGCATGAGAATGGCCCCGTGGTCAGTCAAGAGAAGTTGGCCGGACCTGGTGAACATCATGTGCCCATGCCGCCAGCATCCTACTGGCCCATCATTGCGGCCTTCTTCACCGCTGGCACGTTCATCTGCTTCATGCTCGGCAAGGGCGCCGATGGATTTGACCCCGCTGCGTTCCAGCGTCAAGTCATGTTCCAGGGTGTCTTCGCTACGCTTATGCTCCTTTCTATCCTCGCGTGGATTCGCGAAGACGCCACGCACCGCTAGACTTTGGAGGAATCCGTGGACTCAGTCGCACACGGTTCCGGTCATGTTGACCATAATGAAGAGCACCACGAGGAACGCACGTCCCTCGGCGTGAGCAACCTGAAGCTAGCCTTCTGGGTGTTCCTCGCGTCGGACTGTTTTTTCTTCGGCGCGCTCATCGGTACCTATATGTCCTACCGAGGCAAAAGCCTGGTAGGTCCGTACCCGATAGACGTATTCTCGGTCGAGATTACGTCTATCTCCACCTTCTTGCTGCTCATGAGCTCACTGACCATGGTGTTGGCCGTTCGTGCGGCGAAGATTTACAAGCAGAGCAAGAGCGAAGCGCTCCCTCTGACCGTAATGGGCTGGATGTGGGCGACGGCCGCCATGGGAGCCATCTTTGTTGGCTTCCAGGTGTACGAATTCAACCATTTTTACCATGAGGGCCTGACCCTTCAGGGCAACCTGTTCGGTTCGACCTTCTACATCCTCACGGGTTTCCACGGCACTCACGTCGCCATCGGCGTGTTGTGGCTGGTCATTGAATCCTGCATCTGGATTCCGATGAAGTGGATTCGGGGCGACTTTGCTGACCGCGTCGACGTTACGGGCCTTTACTGGCACTTTGTCGACATCGTCTGGATTGTCATCTTCACCGTGGTTTACTTGCTGGAGTTCGTCCGATGAGCGCTCAAGCACACGATGAGCACGAAGAGCACGTCCACCATTGGGGGATCTACGTCGGTATCGGCGCATTTCTCGCAATCGTGACGGGCATCGAGCTTGGACCCCTCTTTGACTGGTACAACATCCCTGTGGTTGTGTTGCTAGGCATGTCGGCGATGAAGTTCTTCATTGTCGTCGCCTTCTTCATGCACTTATGGGACGACGCCCCCATCTTCACGCGCATGTTTGCTCCGCCTCTGGTCGGGGCCACGCTGATGGTGATGGTGCTCATGGTGTTGTTCAACGGCTACAACGGGACGAACCAAGAGGACAGCTTTGCTGTCCAAGAGCGGTACTGGTCTAACTACAGCTCTGAGTGCACGTCTTGGCTCCGCAGCTCGCGGACCGGGCTGTGGTATTGCGCGTCGCCTGCTATCGACATGGCCCGGATGGTCCGCATTGGTGGCGGCGGTCCGGAGTGGGGTAGCATCAGCATCAACCTTGACGCGGCGTCTGACCCAGAGAAGCTCGCAGGACTCACTGAGTTTGGCGAGAAGATCTACGGCGCCCGCTGCGCCAGTTGTCACCAGGGCAACGGTCTTGGTAACGGCGGCTACCCGCCCTTGGCTGGTGCAGGGGAGTTCTACGGCACTCCAGTGAACCATGCGCGCATCGTCGTGCATGGCCTTGCCAACGTCCCGATTAATGTCTTGGGTGTCGACTATGCGGGCAACATGCCTGCGCAGAAAGACATGAGCGACGTCGAGATTGCGGCCGTGCTCACGTACGTTCGTCATTCTTGGGGCAACAACGATGGCATGGTGTTGCCGGCGGACATTGCACAGGCTCGTGAGGATGGTCCCTGGACCCCTTAGTTCGGCTCTGACGACCGAAGATTCGGACCGCCCCGGGCGCCATACTGGCCTCCGGGGCGTTTTGTTTGTCACGATAGTTACGTGAACGCATCTGCCGGTTGCGCGAACCTTGGCCTGCCTGTGGTTCCGCGCTACTACTCGACCTTCCGTAGGTGAAACACATGTTCGCTTGGCTTTTGTTGCTGTTGGCACGGACCGCTGAGGCCCACCCTGGCGCGGTTCCCATCCGTGGCGTTTACGACTTTTCCGACCTCCCGGACGCCGAACCTGGTGCGTGGAATGTGTGGGAGTTCTACCCATCGATTGTGATTGGCGTAGCGCTCATGGTTGCCGTGTACGTGTTCATGGCGGGGCCGGGTCGTCGTCGCTGGCGCTTGTCAGACGTCGGACCAACGGCCCGAGACTGGACAACCTTCATGCTGTCTATGTTCATCGTCTTCTTCAGCCTTCAGGGGCCGCTTCATGAAGTGTCCGATGTGTACCTGTTCAGCGGACACATGGTTCAGCACCTGCTGATCACACTGGTGTTTCCGCCACTGCTTATTCGTGGCATTCCACCTTGGATGTGGAAGCCCGTTGTCTCCGTCGGATGGATTGCGGCAGTCGGTCGCTTCTTGACCCGCCCCATCATGGCTTTTGCGATTGGTACCACCGGATTGTACTTGTGGCATGTCCCTGCCATGTACGAGTGGGCGATGGCCAACCATGACGTCCACATCATCGAGCATCTGAGCTTCATGGTCACGGCGGTCGTCATGTGGTGGCCGGCGTACTCGCGGATACCCGAAATCCCAAAGCTCACACCGGGCATCATGATGGTGTACTTATTCTTGTGCACCATTCCGATGAAGGGGCTTGGAGCTATCATCACTGTCAGCGACTATCTGCTGTACCCGTACTACTCGGTGCAACCTCGCATGTTTGGTCTGGACCCGATGTTTGACCAGCGCCTCGGTGGGCTCATCATGTGGATTCCCGGCGGGTTGGTGTTTTGGGTGACTATCGGCGTCATTTTCTTTCGCCACTTCTACAAGGATGTGGTTGCAGCGCGCATTGGGACGAAAAAGGCAACCCGCAAGCAACCTTTGGTGTCGGCATGAAGCGGCTGTCGTTAGCCCTCCTGTTCGCAGCTTGCTCCGGCGGACCTACGGAACCGGAGCCTGTCACGGCCTTCGGTGCTGAGCGCGAGACGCAGAGTGGTAAGTATCGGGTGTCCGTTGCCCTCAACCCAGACCCACCTGGCATGTCCGAGCTGTTCACCGCGAGCGCAACCGTCAAGGACTCAGCAGGCGAGCCCATTGAGGATGCAACCGTGTTGCTCAATGCAGAGATGCCGCATCATGGCCATGGAATGATGACCTCTCCCCGAGATGAGCCGGGTGTGTGCGACGAAGATGGGACCTGTATTCATCCCGGCGGCGTGTATGAGACCACCGGCTTCAAGTTCCATATGGGGGGGCCCTGGACGGTCAGTGTGCTTGTGACTGGACCCAATGGCGTTGATGACGTCACCTACATCTATGACATGCAGTGATGAGGGCCGCTGCCGTCGCACTCGCGCTGGTGGGATGTGGGGCTGAACCCGTAGACACGTCACCCCCCGGTGAGTGGACGGCAAGCGAGCGCGTACAGCTCGAGCGTTTGCGGTTGCCGGAGTCATGGCCGGCCGACCCCACGAATCCTCGGGGCGGCGAGGAGGCGATGGTCAGCCTAGGAAGTATTCTGTTCTTCGACCCAGGGTTGTCGAGCAACGGCGCTGTGTCTTGTGCGACCTGCCACAAGCCGGAACACAATTTTGCCGACCTAACGCCGTTGAGTCGGGGGTTGGGCGAGACGCTGCGTCACACCCCGAGCATTGTGGGTAGTCAACAAGGGCCTTGGTTCTATTGGGACGGGCGGGCTGACTCGTTGTGGTCGCAGGCGTTGAGTCCGATGGAACATCCGAATGAGATGGCTGGCGACCGGGTGAGTATTGTGCGCTACGTCGCGTCGCACCACGCAGAGCGCTACGAAAAGGCCTACGGCGATGTCCCGGATTTATCCGATCAGACTCGTTTTCCTGAACATGCTCGACCCGCGGCGACCGGTGAACAGGCGTGGATGGCTCGTGCTTGGGACACCATGGCGCCTATCGATCAAGCCTTCATCAATGTTGAGTTTGCTAGGCTCGGCAAAGCGGTGGGTGCGTACGAAAGCACTCTGATGCCCACGGAAGCGCCGTTTGACCAGTATGTCGACTCGGTGGTCGCTGGTGATGCATCGGGTGGGGGCTACCTCACCGATGAACAGGTTGTCGGGCTCGACGTGTTCTTGGGCAAGGGACAGTGCACGCTCTGTCACAACGGTCCACTGTTCAGCGACCGCGCCTTCCACAACAACGGTATCCCCGAAAACCGACCTGGCTACGACCCCGGGCGTCGGAGTGGTGCTCCCTTGGTCCTCGGCAATCCGTTCAACTGTCGTGGTGACTTCAGCGAGCAGGATGGGTGTGCGGAGCTCGACTACCTCGACCCGTCGTTTGACGACTTCCAGGCGGCCTTCAAGACGCCAAGTCTGCGCTATGTGGACCAAACGGCTCCGTACTTCCATAACGGCTCACACGAGACGCTAGACGACGTCATAGGCTTCTACGACGCCCTTCCGGGGAGTCCGCTGGTCGGACATCGTGAACTGACTCTCAAGCCGTTAGATCTTACCGCAGGCGAGCGAGCGGGTGTGGTCGCGTTCCTGTCGAGTCTTACGGGCGCGCCGGTTCAGCCATAAGTGCTGCACCGCGGCGGAATCCAGTAAGAAGCCAGATGACAATCAGAGTGCCGGCGATCAGAAACCAAGTGACCGCGTATTGCACGTGCGGCAGCGACTTAGGTTTTGGCACATATCCAGTGACTGGGTAGCTCTCGCGTGACTTGAGTGCGCCAGCTTCGAGCTGCCGTCCGACAACTAAGACTACGGGTGCCGTCTCAATCTCACTCTGAGCGCGAGCCGCTTCAAATGAGTCCCGCCGCAGGCGCTGTGGAGCGATGTCAGTAGCGGGGATGATGACGGCATCTGCGTCCCCAAGCGGTTCGATTAGCAGTCCTTGCAGGGTGACGAGCTCGTTGGTGGGGCGAATATCCTGTACGACTGCGCGCCAATCAGACGAGGGGATCCAACCCCGAACCACCATTATCGAGGGTCCATTCTCCAGCTCAAACGGCTGGATTAGGTCGTATCCGGGCTCACCGAACTCGAAGCGTCCGGCCAAATAGATGGGCTCGACGTCGTGAAAGCGACCCAGTAAGGTGGCCTTGCGCCACGACAGAACATCGTCGGTGAGCAGCGCATTGAAGGTCGCATTGGTGGTCGGGGCATCTTCCAGGCGGTACTCAATCGACGCAAGGTGCGCCTTCCGCCCCGTATTGCGACGGATTTGCCATGCCCCAAGGTTTAGCAGGATGATGAGGCCAAGGGCCACGAAGACAGTTGGGATAGGGGAGGGGCGGAAGGTCATTCGCGACGTCCTGACCAAGGAGCGGCAAACTCAACGCCTGCCACGATGTTGTTGCGAAAGGCCCATGAGCCGGCGAGTACGCTGACACCGAGCTCGGCCCGTACGACGATGCCAAACTGGGGGCTCATGCGGTATTTGATGCCGCCGCCTGCGAGTAAGACCGCACCGACCTCGCCGTAAGCAATCTGCGGGCCGCCGGACACGAAGAGCTGTGTTGTCACTACGACGATGTCCGCACCGCGTCGAAGTTCGAGCATGGGCTCGGTGACTAGGTTTCCACTTAGGTAGGCTTGGCGCACGGTCACGCCGATGCCGGTGTATTTTCCGAACGCGTAGACCCCGTCATGTTTGCCAAACCACAGGCCGGCGGTGGCCTGCCAGCCAAGTCCTACGCCAAGGTCTGCTTTGGTGTCGATGGCGAGACCCGTGGCGGCGCCAATCCAGCCGCCGCTATCGGGCTCGGTAATGGCTGCCGCATCGACCGCGACGAAGAGAGCAAGAAAAGGAAGAATGCGCATGGCCAGCCGTACCCCGGAGTCACCGGTCCGTCACCCACCTCCCGCGCGGTGCCCAAGAGGCGTCAGATCCGATGCCGGTTGTGGTGTCGCTGCGGTCCCCACGCACCGCAAAGCTGTGGGGGTCTAGCTCATTGCCCCCGACGCCGATTCCACCACTTCTCGACCGCGCTCTTCCAACCCGGTGGGCTCATGGGCTGCAGTCTGTGATTGTGTGGGGCAGCTTTGCAGCACCGAGCCTAGCGACTCATGGGGGGGCAGTCGCACCCATCCAAATGGGTCCGGTGACCGCGAAATCGTCTTCTCCCGTGGCAACAATCAAGGCCCAATCGGTGTCGGGGTCGACTGTGACTGTATGTGGCTCGGCGTTTACAACAGACCATGCATCGGTGACCCGCCCGTCTTCGATGAGCTGGGCGTTGGTCAATGCGCCCGCGGTGTGAATGACCGCAGTGCCTCGGGCTAGAGCGGTTCGGACCACGCGACCGCCAGGGGACTCACCCCCGATCGTTAGGTCGATACGTCCTTCGGTGCTCGCAACGGTGTTGCCTCGCACGAGCTGCCGTTCGACTTCCACGGCGAGCACATTGTTGGGTACGGGTACTTCCGCCCACGTCTGCGGGCCGACAGGCGGCAGTGCGATGCCGGCGTTGAGCCATGGATACCAGGCGTCGAGGTCCTCTACGCTAGTCAGCCATGCGGCAGAAGGCAGCGGATCGGTGAGCTCGGGGTCTGCTTGCTCGAGCCACTGTGCGTCTACGAGCAAGAAGCGATTGAAGGTTGGCCCTTGGAAAGCAAGCGCTAGAGCGTCTTCTGGTGTGCGGTTGACGACAGAAGGAACTCCGTGCGCCCCCAGGCGTGGATGGGCATCCCACGGCCACGCGACGATCGACCAGCCATCGGGAGATGTGAGAGTGGCACCATTGCGAACCCGAATCAGCGCATCAATAGTCGCGTCCGAGACATCATCTTTGGGGGCGAGTATGGCGACGGGAAAGCCGGCACTCGCTGCATCTTGGAGACGTTGGGTGTCGGTTCGTCGAGTGGTGCGGTCTCGTTCTCCCGACCAGCGAAGAGCGGCAGGGACGTGGTGACTCATCTCAAACGGACGCCGCAGGCTGGCGGGTAAGAAGGCAGGGGGCCCTGGGGTCACGAGGGTGCGCCGAGACCACGGCTCTACGCGAGCATTGCCAGCTTCCACCGTGACCACCCCGGCCCCGACATCGAGTATTGCAAGGCCGGTCTCGGTTGTGGCTACACCTGTTCTCCCATCTTCATGCGTCCATCGCACCGTGGTGTCTGCGACGTCGCCAGTCATGGTGACGATGACCTGGCCGGATTCTCCAAGAATGAGGGCATCCCTGTCTGGTGCGGTGCGCCAAGGGGATGCTGCGAATCCGGTCCGCTCGGACCGAATGCGGGTAACAGAGCTTGGAAGTCGCCAGTTGAGGTGCTCAGCGACCATGGGAAGAGTCACGATACCGCGGTCTAGCTCCACCGCGAGGCGAGTGGCTGCGGGGGCGAGAACGTCGATGTCTTGTGTGGGGTGATCGAGCCAGTCGGGTTCGACGAGTGATGACACGGCGATAGTGCGCACGCCGTCTAGTCGGAGAGCACCGCCGAGATCACGGATGGTTCTGGCATCGGTGACGACAAGGGTGCGGTCCGTCACCACGCCGGGCCCAAGTCGGACACTTCCGGCGTGTGGGTGAAGCCACAGACCTTCGGCTCCTTCAAGGTACATGCGCGGCTCATTCGGGTCGAAACGCCAGCGCACAGAGGCGGGAGCCCCTTCGTCAACGACTCGGTCTGGCAGAGAGCGAACCGTTCCGCTGACTACTACTCCATCGGGCTCCACATCAACGGTATCGACGCTCAGCCAGCCGCCTCCTATAAGCGGAACCCACTCATAAGCGACATCGCGGCCGTCCCACAACGCGACGTCGACGAGGGTACCGCCACCGAGTCCAGGAAGGGTGCGTGCGGCTTGGGGATGACGAACGATGGCCCGGAAGAAGGGAGTGGCGACCCACGTGTCGACGACATCGGCTTCACCACGCCGGGGGATTCTCTCTCGGCAGTCCACACGCTCTACCCTGACCCCACGGTCCGGTTGCGACAGGTCACAACCGTCCTGGGCGGCAAGTGGCGGAACGTCGACACAGCCTGCAAGCATCATTGCCATCCCAACCGTCCCAACTGTCCGCGTCACTGTGCGGCGTCGCTCACAACAAGCTGGAAGTTGCCATCCCACGACTCATCCAGGTCATTCGTCGTCCAAGACCAAGTGCGCGTTTCACCGGGGCGCAGCGGGCGCCTCTGCTCATCCGTTAGCGGCAAGGTCCAGCGTGGTGCGGCGACCGGCCATTCGAGTGTGGCTAGTTCTGCGGGTGAGGTGGGGTGTAGGATGACGGTCTTGAAGGCGGCCTCTCCTGTGTTCGTCACGTCGGCTTCAATCAGCCAGCCGTTGAGCGGTCCTTCAGGGTCTTCCGCCAAGTTCGTTCGTGATGCCCGAGGTTCACCCACGGTCAACAGCGGGCGGTACTGTGCTGCACGCTGACCCCGTTCTGCATTGGGGCGCCGGCGGCTGTCTGGGTACTCGGTGAGGAATGCCTGCCAGGACTCCACCGTGTCCGTCTCTCGCGCCCACGAATATAAGCTACCCGAGCGCGCAGACATGACGTCGTCACGCATGGAACTCGACGGGAAACGCTCTAGCCAAGCATCATATGCCGGAAGCGTATTCTCTTGTTGCGCCGCTTCGAACAGCAAGACTTGAAGCCGGTCGGCCGCTTGGGGACGCCAGGCACTGTTTGGGTTTTCGGCGAGGAAGGACTCATAGCCCTCCACGCTGTCCATCTTTTGGGCCGCAGCGAACGGGTCGCATGCCGACGTTAGCAGGACGGTGAGCAGCAGGAGATGACGCATGGAACCCTCGATGTTCGTAGGATGGATGCGTAACCCGCGTCTGTCATTGTACAGGACTAGTGGCCGGCGGCGGACTCGCTCTCTGCCTTGACCCATTCCGTAGCTTGGGTCAGACCCTTGCGTGCAATCATCGACTCGATGAATCCTGGGACCCATCCGCGCATCTGTACGGCGACCGAGTAGTAGACCCGCGAGTAGCCCGGACGGTCGGTGAGGGGCTCGATGAGCCAGTAGCCAACCGAGTCATCGAGGTCGGACTCGCGGGTGTAGTCCAGCGTCCATGTCATCCAGTTGGCGTCCGTATGGATTTCGTGGTCGATGTAGTACTCAACACGAGTGCCCATGGCGCCAATCTTAAACCGGGCCTTGAGCTCACTTCCTGACTGCGCGTACTGCTCACACTCCAACACGCCATCGACCATTGTTGGGTAGTTGGGGTAATCGAGAATCTTCGACCAGATGACCTCGGGCGTTGCGTGGATGTCCTGCACGGCGATGCCGCGTCCGCCGCTATCTCCCTGGGTCTGCTTGCGAACGACTTCGCCTTCGAGCAACTTGGCTAGTTCGTCGGGTGTCAGTGTAGGCGCCGTCGGTGGTGTCGGGTACGGAGTGAGCACCCCTTGATGCGGATGGGGGGCGTTCGGATCTGCGGCCGATGCCGTTGCGAGGGTTCCACCCATGAGGGCTAGAGCGAGTAGGGCGGTGCGAGTCATGGAGCCTCCGTGTGCGGCCGCCTAACCCGGCAGTACGCACTCTCGTTCCATCACTACGGAGTGTTTGGCTTTCTCAGACCTACCGAGCTGGATGAACGTACGTCCGTCACCCCGGCCCCAATAGAGAGGTTGGCCGTGTCGATGCCTTGAGACCAGGCATACAAGGCGAATGCAAACAGCATCATAGCCGCAACAGCCCCCACGGCGAAAAGGCGCCGCTGCAATCTATCGGACAATTCGGTTGAGACGGTCATAGTAGACTCCCAACGGCTCAGTGTCCCGCAGACGCGAGCCGTTCACATTGTCTGGGGATTTTCTTGGAACAGAGGTGGCTAGCCTATACGCCGATCGCGTCTTTTCCCCAGACCACTTTGTGGATCTGAATACTCAACCGAGCGGGTAGGACGTCCTCAAGCATCCAATCAACCAAGGTGGCGATGTTGATGAGTCCCCATGCCGGCGAGATCAACACTGTGCACTTGTCGCCGAGTTCGTAGCGGCGAATGATGTCACGCGACCACTCGTAATCGGCTCGATCAGCAACCACGAACTTCGCTTCATGGTGGGGCAACAGATGGTCTACGTTCGACCACAGGTTGCTCTTGACCTCTCCCGAGGCCGGCGCTTTGAAGTCCAAGATGATGTGGACGGCATCTGGGACAACAGAGATGTCTCGGCTCCCAGAGGTCTCCAGCAGGACTTCGTGTCCAAGCTCGAGCAGACGCTCCATAAGGGGAACAGCACCCTTCTGGACCAGGGGTTCGCCACCGGTGACTTCAACGCAATGAACGCCGAGTGCGTGCGCCTTTTGGGCGACGTCCTCGACGGAGTGGTGCTCTCCACCAGTGAACGTGTATACGGAGTCGCACCACGTACAGCGGAGGTTGCACCCCGTAAGACGCACAAACACACACGGTTTGCCCGCATGCGTCGTTTCTCCCTGGACCGACGCGTAGATCTCCGTAATCCGGAGGGTGTCTTGGCGTCCCGGTTCCAGGCTCACTTCGGCTAGCCTGCTACTTCACGGAACTGGTGCGCCTTGTTGTCGATGACCGACCAGAACTGCTTCCACGGTCCACGTGCCATCAGGTCGCCGTGGAAGTACAACGGTGGCTTGACCGGCGGGTAGAACTCGGGAATAACGGTGAGTTCCATGCGACGATCTTCGAGGCGCTCACGAGCGGCCTCGAGGCGACGAATTTGTGCGTCGACGAACTCGTAGAAACTGCCGAGGCGCTCCATCAGTTCTTCGCGCGACACAGCGGTCTGCATGGCTTCGATCCAGTCGCCGGCCAACTCGTTTAGGAAGTTGCGGAAGGCGAGGTAGGATTTGTTCATCAGCTCACGTGCGTACGACCACTCGATCGGATCCAGCTCATCTTGGCTCTTGAGAAGAAGCTCCAAGCGGTTGACGCGGGCCTCCGTGACCATGATGGCGCAGCGGGTGAGGAACAAGACGTTCTCGGCACCTTCGATACTCGGGTGCTTGGCGTGCCACTTGATCTTCCGGATGTGACGGTCCAAAAACTTCTGCATGCCGTCGGAGATACCCTTCTCTTCCGCGTAGCTGCCAATGCGGTCGGTCACGATGGTGAACGATGACATGGGGTCGAGAGTGTGGGCCGAACCAACCGAACGGGGGATGTTGAGGCTGTCGAAGAACTCGGCAACGCGCTCGAGCGGCTCTTCGTTCAAGACCATCTGACAGGTCTCGATGAACAGCGGCTCATCCTTTGCGGCGGTGCGGTTCAGGCTCGTGATCGTAGCTACTTTAGACATGCGTAGTCTCCGTGGGGCTCACCCGGTAGGGCAGCGACCCGCGCCCTTAATACACGCCGGCTCTCTGGGCCAGATCGGTCCCACATGGTCCTTAAAGGACACCCGCTTCGTCGAACAACACGTAGCAGGGGATCTTGCCTGGAAGGGTGCCGACAATGCCTTCGGCAATGTCCGCATTGTCGTCATCGAGGACAGCGAGGCAGCGGATGGTGGCGGCGCGCGCTGCGGTCGTAGCGGCCATCTTGACGATGTAGTCTTTCTGCACGCTGGGCAGTTCGTCGAGCTCTGGAGTGGGAGCGTTGCCGTCAAACTGAATGGTCTCGAAGTCGAGGTCCATACCGGCTGCAAAAAAGCGGACCAGACGTGACGCAATCCAGTAGTTCTGACCCTCTCCGGGTAGGTTGCGAGCTTCCGGCCCAAGCGTTCTCGTGAGCGCACGGATGGTGTCGTTGGCCTCGGCACGGTCGTCGTGGCCGGCGAGGTACACGCAAGCCTGGGAGGAGTTGGATCCAACTGGGGCGACTGTCATTTCGTCGTTGGCGGCCCGGAAGCTCTCAATTTCTGAGAGCGTGAGACCGGGGGCGCCAAATAGCGTGGTCCGCTTGTCTTCGGTCGACAGGATGTCAAATACCGAGCTCGTCACAAGGACGGTTGGCATGGCTAAAACATCCAGGTTTCGCGCTTGCATATACGTCATACGGGTTGGGCCACGGCCACAGTCCCGGTCGCCGTCGATGAGCGACTCGCGCCACAAATACCAGTCACGTTCCGGTATGGCTCCGGGGGTTGCCGCCACGTACGAGAAGACTTCGCCAAAGCCGGATCCGAGGTTGTTGTCGCGAATCGCTTGTCTGCGTAGGGAGCTGAAGTCCGACGAGGACTGGGTGTACACCCATCTGTAGTCGTCGGCGTTGGAGTGGACCGAGCTAATCCCCGCGATGTACGCCTCGTGGAAGGTATCGTCTCCGCGAAGTGTAGACGCCCATTCATCGTCGCCCAAGATGCGCTGGGACACGGTGAAGATGTTGTCTTCGCCCTCACCGACACTTCGGCAGTCGGCAAGGTCACCTCGGACCTCGGTGATCTCATCTTGTGCGCCGCTGAAGGCGAACATGCCGCCGACAGCCGCTAGTCCAGCTCCCATCGCGGCAATCCAGCCTGTTGAGAGGAACAAGAAGCCGATGATGACGCGCGGTGTGAACAGCGTTCCGGACTTCAGTCGTGTCCAGAACTTCATGCCCATGTTGCCAAGGCGGCTTCGGAACACCTGCGTGAAGCCTATACGCTTGATCTCGGCCCACATTCCTTCTGCGGTTGGGGCCATGTTCTTCTTCTTCTTTTTGCCTAGCTTCTTGTGGTCCTGCTTGGCCTGCTCCGCGAGGATGATGAAGCGAGGACCTTCTGCGGTCACCAGTGCAAAGGAGTCATTTGCGGCCAGTGCCGTGGCGGTCGCGATGTGCTTCGGACGCCCACTGCCCCGATATACGTGCACCGCCGCCGTGCGCTCCGTCGGCGCAACGATGAAGCTTCCATCGGACTGAATCAGGATCTTGACGTGCTGCGGGAGCACGCCGAGCGCTTCTGGCAGGGTGATGTCACTGGCCGCTTCGTCGGAACCCAAGCGGATTTCCGGCCCTGGGAAGGGGCCGAATTTAGTGCCGCCAAACTCGGCGGAGAGCTGCAAGAAGGTCAACTGGCCGTGCATCGGGTCTCCATCGCGCTGGCATCCTACCCCACGCATGGGAAGTAGATGCGAGTTCCGAGGTAGAGTGCACCGACATGACGAGTCACTGAATGAACATCTTCTTGATTCCGCACACTTGGGCGCGGCACATAGCCGTTGGGCTCGTGGTCGGCGGCGCCGGTCTCCTGAACTGGTTCGTCTTCCTGCACTGGATTGTGTGGGCCGGGCCTACGCTGGAGCAGTATGGCTTTCTACCTACGGTGGGCTCCGAGGGAACGCTGTTCTTAGCAACGACCACTGCAGCAATTGCCGGCGCTTCCATCCTTGCTGAGCACTCGCTCCGTCGCTCACCGCTGTGGAAGCGGGCCATACTTCCACTATTCGCCGGTGCGCTTTCTTTCGTGATTGCCCTGCTCGGCATCTGGGTGACCACATTCGTGGTGCGCTACATCATGACCGGCAGCGAGTTGAGGCCGATGGTGTCAGACCCCTCGTTGGTGTCGCTGCGCTACCGCCTGATCACCTGGATGTTCTGCGGGGTAGCGTCGGCCATGGGACCGCTCATCTTACGCCGCTTCTCCGGCATGGGCCTTCACATCTTTGGCGGACTTGCCGCGGGTGGGTTGGCAGGCGCCGTGTGGCACTGGCTCGGGTATCAAGTGCTCGGCGACATGTATCTGGCGAGCGCCGTTGCCTGCTTCACTTGGGGCATGGTTCACGGGCTCTTCGTTTGGGGGATTCCGTCTGAGCTGTACGCTGGCTGGGTTCGCGTGCTTTCCCCCGAGCGTTTTGCTTGGCGGGTGCCGGTCGACACTCTGGAAGGGGGGCCGTCTGAACGCTTTGTTGGGCATTTCCCACGGGGTCTGGACACCTTCTTGTCTGTCGAGAACGGTGTCGCGGAGCTGCACACCTCATTCGTCGTGGACCGTGAACATCACTACGCAATTCGTGGGTTGTCCCAGCAGCCCACCATGGTGAAGCGGATGATGGAAAGTGTGGACTTGCGCTACGACCCTCGCCGACCCGCTCCCCTGGAGACCACTCTGCAGAACGAAGACCGCATTGTGATGGGTGCCGGTGGCACGCAATCCGAGGTGGAGTTCCTCCTCCTGCCGAAGGAAGAGCGATGACGCGTTTGATCTTTGCCGGCTCGTTGCTGCTTACAGGCTGTGTCAACTCGGAAGAGGGGCCGTTCCTCATTGAAGGCACCACCTACCGCATTGGGGCACCCACCCAAATTGAGGACGCCGACCTCACCGTAGATGTGTTCACCTCGCGCGAAGTCTGCCGGGCGAAGCGGGAAGTCGCTGTTGAAGACTTGGACGTCTGTGTGCCGTCGATCGACCGCGCGACCGGCCAGGTTCACATGTCCTTTGCGTTTAAGGACCAGGGCTCGGGGTTCTCCTACCCATTGCCACTGACCGCCGACGACCTCGTCGTCACCCATGACGGCCAGAGTCTCCCTGGCGCATTTCAGCTGACCCCACATGACCCGATTCGGGTCTCCCAGCTGTTCGTCGTTCTCCTGGATGGCTCCGGTAGTATGTATAAGGGCGAACAACCCATGATCGACCGGGTGTACTCGGCGTTGATGCGTCGCTCGGTCACTGAAGCATTCTTCCCAGACAACCCAGATATTCAGACGGGTGTTGTGCTGCTGCGTTTTACCGACCAAGTGGTTGGGCTAGATGGCGGGCCTCCGCGCGTCATTACGACTGCCGCAGAATACCGACAGATGGTCCGTGGACACATTCAGTCGGGAAATCGGGGCTTTACCCACTTGTACAGCGGAATTGAATACGCAATTTCGCAGCTTGCGGACGAAGAGGGCATCAAAGATTGGCTGGCTCTGCGCCGTGCAGAGCCCACCGTTATTGCTATCACTGACGGATTCAACAATGAGCGCTCGCAGGACCAATGCGGCGACAACGTCACTCGTCTACAGGACCTGCTTACAGCATTGGGAGACGCCCAGACGTTGCCTCTGCACAAGCGTCCACGAGTGTATACCGTGGGCCTGGGTCGAGCGGTTTGGCCGCGGTGGGACATCAACGACTACCGCGCCATGCAGCCCACCGTCG
>JBLHSN010000030.1:0-29730 GCA_047626195.1 Myxococcota bacterium | reverse complement strand
TCTTTTCCGCTGACACGAGGGCGGTGTGCCTCGAGTCCGTGGAGCCCAGCTTCAACGAAAGTCGCCAGGTAGCTGCGCACATGCTGCATGGGCGGATGGGCCCAGGACGTAATGCCACCGTGTGTCACGGCCATCTTGATGGCGTCAATGAACGACATGGCGATTTGCGGAACCGCTTCTTTGGCACGGAAGGTATCGAAGGCGTCGCGCAGATGGGTCGCGTGTCCGGCTTCGATCATGGCATGTGCCAAATGTAGACGGGTCAGCGAACGTTCACCGGCTTTTGCAGCCTCATCAGGGCCTTCTAGCCCCTCTAGGTCGAGTCGCTCGACAGCGCCGGCGTAGCGGTCGGCACGGGCACGCATTTGCCGGGTGCAGAAAGCACGGAACTCTTCGGGCACTTCACCGGGGAAGTACACCAGCAGGTGAAACTCGCGGCCGTCGTGATGGCCGCTGACCTCGGCGGCACCAATCACGAAGATGTCGCGGCCATTCACGGTGTGAACACCAGGAACAAGCGGCGCTACCAAGTCATGATCAGTGAGGGCAATGACGTCCAGACCCGTGGCGGCACAGCGTGCCAGCACTTCTTCAGGGTCGTAGCGGCCGTCGGAACGGGTCGTGTGTAGATGCAGGTCGAAGCGACGTGCAGCGTCGAGAGTCATGGGGCTATCCGCGGCGGGGACGGTTCATAGTAGGCACGGGCCACGCGCGTCAAGGAATGACGGGTGCACTGACCGCAATCGTTGCGTCAGGGCTGCGCGTTTGCATGCGACGTTGGAGGTCGTGCAGTGCCGCTGGTGAGCGATGTGCGGCTGCAACGAGAGCATCGAGATCGGGAATCGGCTCATGGGACGAGGCTACCAGTACGCCATCTCCCATGATGTGTGCTCGGTAGCTCCCGTCCCCGACAGCCAAAGCTGCTTTGTCGGCGATAGTCTGGGAGGCGAGAACAACGTCGAGCTCACCACCGGAGATGCGCACGATGGTCAACAGGTCGCTCTCGTTGAGATTGACTTCCGTCCACACTCCGCCGCGAGCCACGGTGAACTCTGGCGCTAGCGCACTGTTAGCGGCACGGGCAGGTCCGAGGCCGTGCAAGCCGACTAGCACACACATCACTGCCAAGGCAGCCACACCCGCCCACATCGGACGTGCGCTGGGTGGAGGAGGTAGTGGAGCGGGAAGCTCACCGAGGCCACTGATACGGCCCCAAGGTGCGGCTCGGACGCGGCGTTCTCCACGGGCCATGAGTGGACCGAGAAGACCGTGACGGGACCAGCGCATGGGCCCGCGCAGAGCGATGGCACGAATGTGCTCGCGCATGGGCATGCCGGCTTCGGACGCGAGCAACAAGACTCGGTGAACCTCGTCGGCGTCGTCTAGGTCAACGAGCAGAAGGTCATCGCCAACCGGAAACACAGGCACGGCAAACTCGGCTGCGAGCGCGGCAAGGTGGCGACGCCCATCCGGGTGCAGGTGGATGGCCAGGACATTCCCTTGAGTGCGTGGCCAAGGGACCGGCGACTCCAGCACCAAATCTGCGACGCCAAGGGTGCCAGCATTCGACAAGCGACGGGCACGTCCGCACACCACACAGCGACGGGTGTGCTCGCGCTCTTTGCCATCCAAGACCCGTCGCATCTGTGGACAGGGACCTGGAGAGAACACAGCAATTCGAGCCAGCAACGCATCTAGGCGGTCGCTGTCCCATTCGGTAGCGGGGACTCTGTCGCTGAGCAACTGTTCTCGGAGTTGCTCTCGCAGCTCCGTGCGTGCGGCCTCGAGGGATCCGCGATCGATATCGCCGGCATTAGCCAGCACCGCCAGCGGGCGAGCGTTTCCGAAATGTTCGCGCAACACCAATTCACCGGTCTGACTGCTGTTCGCCAGCATCCGTCGGCGCCAGCTCCTAGCGATCGGCCGATTCTCGTCTGCCGAGGGGGCAACTGGAGCCTTGCGCTTCGCTGTGCGCACGAATGCGTGGGTAATGGCGATACTGCGGTCGGCGGCTTCGGACGGAGCCGTGCTCGGATCGAGGTGCAGCAGTGCGTGATCGCGGGCGTCTCGCAGCACGTCGGGGGTGATGCGAATGCCTTGGCTCAGCAAAGTCCAAGCGACTTGAGCCGTCACCGCCGCCCACGTCATGGACGGTACGGTCGGGGCTCGAGAGGCATTACCATGCAACAATCCAAGCGCCGGAGCGGTGTTTGGAGAGTACGATGTGGCGACTGGGTCTTGCCGTGTCAAGACAGCTCCTCTAAGCAACCTCAGGTGAGGGTCAACCTAGCAGGGGGGGCGCCACTTATCGAGACATTGTCCGAAAAGTCTGACGCTCCCATGATTGGACAATCGGACAGTCGAAATCGCGATGACTACGCGGCGTTGGCGAGAGGCTCTTCTTCGACGTAGCAATCTTCGCTCAGCAAATCATTGATTGTTGCTGCTGCTGCGACACTTGCGACGTCTGGATCACCGTAGAGTGCCAAGTATTCGTCGTAGAAGAGTGTGATGAGTTCGCCGATGTTCGTTTGCGTGGTCATGAGGACCTCCATTAGTGTGACAATTTGAATGCAGGCCGCGTGCCAAGTCAGATGCGATGCGTGTCGCGCGCGGCCAACCACCTTCCCGTTGTATAGTTACGCACCGTCTCTTCGTTCCCCGTGTCGGACGTTGTCAACGAATCTTAAGTACGGTTTGCGAATTTGTATCGGCGAGACACGCTGTCACCATCCACACACGACTAGCTCCCTCTTGAAGCAGCGCTAGCGCGCATGCCTCCGCCGTAGCTCCGGTTGTAAAGACGTCGTCTACGAGCAAGACGTGCGGTGGCACTTGGCGACGCCCGGTGACACGACCGGCTAGGTTCTTCCGCCTCTGCACGCGGTTCAGACCTGCTTGATGCTGAGCTCCGCGCACCGACAGTGCACGGATGTGCGGACGATCGAGTGCGTGGGCGATATCGCTTGCCAAGAGTGTGGCGAGCTCGAACCCACGCCGAACGCGGGTCCATGGTGTGCTGGGAACGGGAACCACGGCATCGATATCATTGGGACATAGGTGGCCTCGGCAGGCGGTGGCCATGCGAGCCGCGAGGCGCTTTCCGAGGTGTCTGTCCGGACGGTACTTGATCTGTCGAACCACGGTTCCGAGTGGGCCAAGGTACTTCGACATGTGCCAAATATGTGCGACTCCGTCGATCTTCGTTGTGACGTCGTGCAGTTCATCGGGGGCACATGTGGCACAGACCCGGTGTCCAAGTGCTTCACAGCCGACGCATGTGTGTGGCCACCAACCCATGTTTTCCTCCGTTGTCAACCATCACATGGATGTCGGACCGCGGGCGGAAGTGAAGGGTGGGTAGTGAACAGTTTCCGCTGCCAACCCTCTGCCTATGTGCGGTCACAGGGCAATCAACGGTACCAACTCGGCCAGACCCTTCCGTAGGTGCTGGACCAGTGCACGAACGCGAGCGACTCGCCGCATGTCTGGATGTACGAGCAACCACAGGTGACTCGGGTCGTCTTCAGGGAGTGGGGCCAGCTCCAGAAGGTCGGGGTCCGTTCGTCCCACCAGGCAGGGGAGTGGTCCTCGTCCGAGTCCGCCGCTCACCGCGTGCACGGCGGCTTGCACCGAGTGTACCCGCACCACACGTGCGCCGTCTGTCGGTTCGAATGACGAGAGCCCGTCTAGACCCGTGATCCACAGCTCTCCAGCATCTTCACGCCCATAGACTGCCCACCCAACGGGACTGATGTTGTGTGCAATTGCCTCCTCTGGTGGCTTGCGGCTGGCACGTAGGGCCACGTCAGCCTCACGGCGTGCCAGGTTGCGGAACACGGGAGCGGTGTCGAGATGCAGCTCGATGGCGGGGTAGTTCGCCATGAAATCGGCCAGCAGGGGCATAACCAGGGGCAGCAGCTCATCGGTGGTCGTCAGGCCAACCGTACCGCGCAGCGAGATATCCTTACCCGCGACCGCGCGCACCCCGGCAAAGGCCAGCTCCTCCATGGCTAGAACCTGTTCAAACAGGACCTCACCGGCGGGTGTCAGCACCACGCCGCGCGCGAGCCGCTCGAGCAGACGGCTCTGCACCGCCCGCTCCAGCGAGACCATCTGCCGGGACACGGTGGAGTGGTGAACCGTCAGCTCCGCTCCCGCTGCTGACAGACTGCCTGTGCGAGCAACGGCGGCAAACGTTCGCAGCCATTGCCACTCTACCTGTGCATCCATGAGCATCTCCTGTGCATGGTGCGCAGTGTCGTGCGCGCCTGTACACACTTAAGGCGGTGGTGTACCTAGGAGGACATCATGTCGAACACCGATCGCAACCGTCAGAACATCCACGCCGTCATTGAGGGCATCACCACAGGCAAGCTGCTGGAGGGCTTTGAGAAGTACTACGCCGAGGGCTGTGTGATGTCAGAGAACAATGACCCTGAGAAGACGCGCCACGGCAAGGACGCCAACCGCCAATACGAAGAGTACTTTGTAAACAACGCTACGTTTCATGGCGTCGAACAGGGCCCGGTCATCGCGGACGGCGACACTACCGCCTACGAGATGACGATGGACTTCACGATGGGTGGACAGCGCATGAAGCGCCCCCAGTGGGCGGTTCAGACGTGGAACGAGGCCGGGCAGATCACGCACGAAGTGTTCCACTACAACGAGTGATCTGGCACATCTCCGCTAACGAACGACGAACACCTCTTTCGTAGTCGAACGACGAACATGTCTTTCGTAGTCGAACGCATCCGTCACTTGTAACGGGCACGGGTCGCAGCTCGGCGTCCGCGAGGAAGTCCAGCCGAGGTCGGTGGGGACCGTGAGCGCTGTGCGGCTTCGCACACATGCGCCGTCACATCTTCGCCGAACTCGATGCTTGAGTGTGCAGGCACGCTGCACCCAGCCGGCTGAACGCCAGTTGGGGTACGGTGGCGGCATGCAGACTCTTCGATCCTGGCAAGCCAAAGTCTTCATCGCGACCTGGCTCGCCTATGCGGCGTACTACTTCTCGCGAAAACCCTTCTTCGTTGCCAAGGCGTTGTTGGAGGAAACCTACGGCTGGGACACGGCGACTCTGGGTGCACTCGGCGCCGTCTACTTGGTCGCGTACACCATTGGGCAATTCCTGGCCGGCGGCATCGGAACCTCACGCGGGCCACGTGTACTGCTCTTGGGCGGCATGTTTGTGACAGCCATGGCCAACCTGGCTCTCGGCTGGGCCAACACCACGGGAACCTTTGCGCTGTTCATGGCCATCAACGGCTTTGCTCAAGCGACCGGGTGGTCCGGCGGTGTCGGCACCATGGCCGCGTGGTTCAAGCGTGAGCAGCGCGGCACCATCATGGGCTTCTGGGCTACCAACTTCCAGGTTGGTGGCGTACTCGCGACCGGTGTGGCGGCCTACATGCTCGACGCGTACGGCCTTCAGTACGCGTTCATGGCGGGCAGCTGGGTCACGCTCATGGCGTGGGGGGTGGTGTTGCTTTGGCAGCGCGACACACCAGAAGCTGTTGGACATTCCCTGCACGCGGAAGACCTATCCATAGGCGGGATCGGGGGGGGCGAACCTGAGGAAGACGAGCGGTGGACTTCGCGGCTTGTCATCAACATTGGGCTGATTGGCCTGTTCTACTTCTTCGTGAAGTTCATTCGGTACGCCCTGTGGTCATGGGCGCCGTACCTTTTGAATACCGAGTACGGTCTTGATATCGCCGACGCGGGCTACTTGTCCGTTGTGTTCGATGCGGCTGGCATCGCGGGCGTCATTGTAGCTGGCGTATTGTCGGACCGGTTCTTCAACGGTCGCCGAACCAGTGTCAGTGTTCTGTTCCTCATCGCGATGGCGGGCTCGTGTGCGCTTCTGGCCACCCTGGGTCGCTCTGAGTTGATGTGGTTCGGCATCTCGCTCGGTCTCATCGGATTCTCGCTGTACGGGCCTGATGCATTGATGAGTGGTGCTGGCGCTATGGATGTGGGCAGTCGACGGCAGGCGGTCGCTGCCGCCGGAATCATCAACGGGATGGGCAGCTGCGGTGCCGTGCTGCAGGAGTTTGTCCTCGGCACCGTGCTCAAGTCGGCCGGGTCGGAGACGGTGTTTGTGATCTTGCTCGCCAGCGCCATGCTCGCGGTGGTCTGTTTGCTTGGACTGTTGCTGCGCAATCGGATGGGCCTAGCGGACGTGTAGGGTCGCCGTGCCGGCCATCGAGGTCGACGAGACTCGGCGGCAGCACCGGCGGTCGCGGCGAGACGAGCACCACAGGACGCCGTCTGGCTGTGACAGTCGCAGGCGGCTGTAGTGGCCTGCAGATCTCCACCACGTCCGTTCTTGAAGACCGTTCTACCCCGTGTCTCTTCCGTCTTGCTGAACGGAAAGCAAGCGGTGCCTGTAGCCCAAGCACCGCCTCGCGGAAGCAATGCCGAGTCGCGAAGTCGACCCGCCACCTCTCGCTCTCCATGCCGTGAAACCCCGCAGTGGATTTCGAGCTCACAGGCGGCTGTGCGAAGAGGGGCAGAGGGACAGTCCAAGGTGGTTGTCTACGCCGACCCGACCCGATGGGAGTCGCGACAGGCCGGCACAGCTTGGCAACATCGCCGGTCCGTCTCCAGACACACCCACAGGGCTCGGTCAGGGCGCGCGTGTGACATACACGGCGCCGCTATTCGCAAAGGCGTTCGAGCTCTGGTCTCCGTTGACACCCGTCGCGTCGCTGTCCTCCCCGTAAGTGCCCACCGCGAGCGTGTCGCCGGACAACGCGACCGAACGGCCAAATTGGTCGCCCGCGCCCGTGGTCGACGCCTTCAGGTGGGCCTGCTGGCTCCACGCGCCGCCGCTGCGTGTGAACACGTACACCGCGCCACTGTTGTATGCGCTGTTCGAGCTCTGGTCTCCGTTGACACCCGTCGCGTCGCTGTCCTCCCCGTAAGCGCCCACCGCGAGCGTGTCGCCGGACAGCGCGACCGACCGGCCAAATTCGTCGCCCGCGCCCGTGGTCGACGCCTTCAGGTAGGCCTGCTGGCTCCACGCGCCGCCGCTGCGGGTGAACACGTACACCGCGCCGCTATTCAAAGCGGCGTTCGAGCTCTGGTCTCCGTTGACACCCGTCGCGGCGCTGCCCTCCGAGCGCGCGCCCACCGCGAGCGTGTCGCCGGACAGCGCGACCGAAAAGCCAAAGTAGTCGGTCGCGTCCGTGTTCGACGCCTTCAGGTAGGCCTGCTGGCTCCACGCGCCGCCGCTGCGGGTGAACACGTACACCGCGCCGCTATTCTCAGCGGCGTTCGAGCTCTGGTCGCCGTTGACGTCCGTTGCGGCGCTGGCCTCCTGGTGCGCGCCCACCGCGAGCGTGTCGCCGGACAACGCGACCGACCAGCCAAAGAAGTCGTTCACGCCCGTGTTCGACGCCTTCAGGTAGGCCTGCTGGCTCCACGCGCCGCCGCTGCGGGTGAACACGTACACCGCGCCGCTAGCGAAAGCGGCGTTCGAGCCCTGGTCTCCGTTGACACCCGTCGCGTCGCTGTCCTCCCCGTAAGCGCCCACCGCGAGCGTGTCGCCGGACAACGCGACCGAACGGCCAAATTGGTCGCTTGCGCCCGTGTTCGACGCCTTCAGGTAGGCCTGCTGGCTCCACGCGCCGCCACTGCGGGTGAACACGTAAACCGCGCCGCTATTGCGAGCGGCGTTCGAGCCCTGGACTCCGTTGACACCCGTCGCGTCGCTGTCCTCCACGTACGCGCCCACCGCGAGCGTGTCGCCGGACAACGCTACCGAAAAGCCAAAGTAGTCGCTTGCGCCGGTGTTCGACGCCTTCAGGTAGGCCTGCTGGCTCCACACGCCGCCGCTGCGGGTGAACACGTACACCGCGCCGGCTAGGCCAGCGGCGTTCGAGCTCTGGTCTCCGTTGACACCCGTCGCGTCGCTGTCCTCATAAAGCGCGCCCACCGCGAGCGTGTCGCCGGACAGCGCTACCGAACGGCTAAAGGCGTCTCCCCCGTCCGTGTTCGACGCCTTCAAATAATCCCACTCGAACTCCGCGCACGTCACCCCGAACGCTTGCGCGCAGGGGTCCACGGGGTCGCACGCGTTGTTCACCGTACCCATCGGTAGATACTCATTATCCGCCGCTGAACAGGTCTGCACGTACGCCCTCAACCTCGCATGGGTCCCCAGAACAGCGCCGTCCAACAGCGTACTTCCGCGACCAATTCGAGTCCCCGCACCTACCGTGACCTCGTCTCCCAAGGTTGTATTCTTGCGCACCCGCACCCCGTCTCCGAGGTCGAGTGCGTCGCCTGCAACCACCTCGGGGCCAATGACCACACCGTCGCCGAGCAGGGCTCCGGTGCCGAGCGTCGCTGAGCGACCGAGCACGATGTTCGCACCCAGCTCGCAGTCTGCGCCCACTGGGACCAGGCTCCCGAGGGTCACGTTGCTCGAGACTACGCAGCGGTCTCCTACAGAGGCCGCATAGCTAACGGACAGGCCTCCCGCCGATGCGTCTACGTCTGACCCCACCGTCGCCGCGCGACCCAGGGTGCTGTCCGGGCCAACGACTGTCCGCTCTCCGATGGTGGCCCTGCGACCCACAACCGTGTTCGCGCCAATCTCACTGTCGGCGCCCACGGTGGCGCGCTCGCCGATGACCGCTCGAGCCCCCACAATGACCCCAGCACCGAGGTCCGCCGTCAGTGCGACACAAGCGGTGTTCGCATTGAAGTAGACGTCCTCGCATCCGTCGTTGTTGGAGTCTGCTGCAAAGGCAGTAGAATAAAAAAATACGGACAAAAGTGCGGCGTGATACATGGTTTTCCCCGGATATTCGAGACCGAAAACGAATCTCGGATTCCAATGTTAGCATGCCAAGCCAGTTGATATCCCTACAAATGCACTCAGCGCTTGAAGGTGCAAGCGCTCTGAATGTGGGCGGTCTACGGCAGACGCTCGCCGTCGCAGGAATCATCCAAGGCACGGGTAGCTGCGGCGCCGTCAAGTAGGAGATTGTTCTACACGAGCTATTCGAATCCGCCGATTCGTTAGTGCGCAATCGGATGGACCTGGCGGACGTGTAGGGTCGCTCTGCCGGCCATCGATGTCGACGAGACGGGTGGCCGACAAGACTCAGCGGCAGCACCGGCAGTCGCGGCGAGACGACCACCACAGGAGTTGGCTTGCTGTGACGGTCGCATGCGGCTGTAGTGGCGTGCCAGGTCTCCACCATGTCCGTCCTTGAAGACCGTTCTACACCGTTTCTCTTGCGTCCTGCTGAACGGAGAGTGGCGGTGCATGCAGCCCAAGCACCGCCTATCGATGGCCATGCCGAGTTGCGAAGTCGACTCGCCACCTCTCATCCTCCACGTTGTGAAACCCAGCAGTGGATTTTTAGCCCAGATGCGGCTGTGCGAAGAGGGGCAGGGGACACTCTAAGGTCGTTGGCTACGCCGACCCAACCCGATGGTAGTCACGACAGGCCAGCACAGCTCGGCAACATCGCCGGTCCTTCTCCAGACACACCCATAGGGCTCGGTCAGGGGGCGCGGGTGACGTAGACGGCGTCGGCATTCGTTGCGGCGTTCGAGGTCTGGTCTCCGTTGATCCCCGTCGCGTCGCTGTCTTCATTGCGCGCGCCCACCGCGAGCGTGTCGCCGGACAGCGCTACCGACCGGCCAAAGTAATCGTTCGCGCTCGTATTCGACGCCTTCAGGTAGGCCTGCTGGCTCCACACGCCGCCGCTGCGCGTGAATAGGTACGCCGCGCCGGTGCCTGCTGCGCTGTTCGAGCTCTGGGCTCCGTTGACACCTTTTGCGGCGCTGTCTTCTCCAGTCGCGCCCACCACGAGCGTGTCGTCGGACAGCGCTACCGAATGGCCAAAGCTGTCGCCTGCGCCCGTGTTCGACGCCTTCAGGTAGTCCCACTCGAACTCCGCGCATGCCACTCCGAACGCTTGTGCGCAAGGGGCCACCGGCCCACCCTCAATCACCGTCCCCCGAGGTACCACCACGTCATCCGCTACCGTTCCGACAGCCCCGACCTGCACGTTCGCCCGCAGCCTTGCGTCGGACCCAACGCTCGCGCCGTCTCCCAGCGTGTTGTCGCGACTAATGGCCGACCCCTCACTGACGGTCACCCCGTCTCTAAAGGTGGCACCTTTGCGGACTCGCACTCCGTTCGCGAGGTCGAGCCCAGCACCCGCAAGCACCTCGGGGCCAATGACCACACCGTCGCCGAGCACAGCTCCGTTGCCCAACGTCGCCGAGCGCGCGAGCACGGTGTTCGCACCCAGGTCGCAGTCCGCGCCCACTGTGACCAAACTCCCGAGCGTGACGTTGCTCGAGACCACGCAGCGGTCCCCCAGAGAGGCCGCGTAGCCAACGGACAGACTGCCCTCCGATGCGTCTACACCTGACCCCACCGTCGCCGCGCGACCCACGGTGCTGTCCGGGCCGAAGACCGTCCGCTCCCCGATGGTTGCCCTGCGACCCACAACCGTGTTGTCGCCAATCTCACTGTCGGCGCCCACGGTGGCGCGCTCGCCGATGACAGCTCCAGCACCCACAATGACCCCAGCACCGATGTCTGCAGTCAGTGCGACACAAGCGGTGTTCGCATTGAAGTAGACGTCCTCGCACCGGTCGTTGTTGGAGTCTGCTGCGAAGGCGGTGGAGTGGAGTAAAACAGCGAGCAAGAACGAGCGTGACATGGTTCCCCCAGGGTAGCTGAAACCGATAAGCCCGCTCTAAGAATGAAACCAGCACGTCTACCCTACCTATACCCGTAGGGGTGCGCCCGGCGCTTCGAGGCGAGGACGGTCGGGAACGTGGGTCTGGTGAGTATGCAAGCCAACGTCGCTGCGAAGGTGGCCTTCACAGCTCTGCAACATCGCCGGTCCCTCTCCGGACACACCCATAGGGCTCGGTCAGGGGGCGCGGGTGACGTAGACGGCTCCGCTGTCTAATGCGCTGTTTGAGCTCTGGTCTCCGTTGACACCCGTCGCGTTGCTGTCCTCGAAGGGCGCGCCCACCGCGAGTGTGTCGTCGGACAGCGCTACCGAGTAGCCAAAGAAATAGCCAAAGAAGTCGCTCGTGCTCGTGTTCGACGCCTTCAGGTAGGCCTGCTGGCTCCACACGCCGCCGCTGCGGGTGAACATGTACGCCGCGCCGCCTCTGGAATCGGCGTTCGAGCTCTGGTCCCCGTTGACACCGGTCGCGTTGCTGGACTCCGCGTAGGCGCCCACCGCGAGCGTGTCGCCGGACAGCGCTATCGAAAAGCCAAAGATGTCGTGCGCGTTTGTGTTCGACGCCTTCAGGTAGGCCTGCTGGCTCCACGCGCCGCCGTTGCGGATGAACACGTACACCGCGCCGCTAGCCGATGCGCTGTTCGAGGTCTGGTCTCCGTTGACCCCCGTCACGTCGCTGTCCTCGTAGTGCGCGCCCACAGCGAGCGTGTCGCCGGACAGCGCTACCGATTGGCCAAAATAATTGTTCGCGCCCGTGTTCGACGCCTTCAGGTAAGCCTGCTGGCTCCACACGCCGCCGCTGCGCGTGAACGTGTACACCGCGCCGCTATTCGATGCGCTGTTCGAGCTCTGGTCTCCGTTGACACCCGTCGCGTCGCTGTCCTCCCCGTAGGCGCCCACCGCGAGCGTGCTACCGGACAGCGCTACCGATCCGCCAAAATAATCGTTCGCGCCCGTGTTCGACGCCTTCAGGTAAGCCTGCTGGCTCCACGCGCCGCCGCTTCGTGTGAACACGTACACCGCGCCGCTGCTTGCTACGCTGATCGAGCTCTGTGCCCCGTTGACACCCGTCGCGCCGCTGTCCTCCGCGTGGGCGCCCACCGCGAGTGTGTCGCGGGACAGCGCTACCGAATGGCCAAAGTTGGCGCCCGCGCCCGTGTTCGACGCTTTCAGGTAGGCCTGCTGGCTCCACGCGCCGCCGCTTCGTGTGAACACGTACACCGCGCCGCTGCCTGATGCGGCGTTCGAGTTCTGGTCTCCGTTGACACCCGTCGCGTTGCTGTCCTCCGCGCGCGCGCCCACCGCGAGTGTGTCGCCGGACAGCGCTAGCGAATGGCCAAAGTGGTCAATCGCGCCCGTGTTCGACGCCTTCAGATAGGCCTGCTGGCTCCACGCGCCGTCGCTGCGCGTGAATACGTACACCGCGCCGCTAGTGGAGGCGGCGTTCGAGCTCTGGTCTCCGTTGACACCCGTCGCGTCGCTGTCCTCCGTGAAGGTGCCCACCGCGAGTGTGTCGCCGGACAGCGCAACCGATAGGCCAAATTGGTCGTCCGCGCCCGCGTTCGACGCTTTCAAATAATCCCATTCGAACTCCGCGCACGTCACCCCAAATGCTTGCGCGCAACCGTCCACGGGTCCACCCTCAATCACCGTCCCCCGAAGCAGAACCACGTCATCCGCTACCGTTCCGCCAGCCCCAACCAGAACATTTGCCCGCAGCCTCGCGTCAGCCCCAACGCTCGCGCCGTCGCTGAGTACGTTGTCGCGACCGACGGTAGTTCCCGAACCGACGGTCACCCCGTCTGCGAAGGTCGTATTCTTTCGGACCCGCACCCCGTCTCCTAGACGGAGTGCGTCGCCCGCCAGCACCTCGGGCCCAAGGACCACACCGTCGCCGAGCGCGGCTCCGTCGCCCACTGTGGCTAAGCGAGCGAGCACGGTGTTCGCCCCCAGCTCGCAGTCAGCGCCCACGGTGACCAAGCTCCCGAGCGTCACGTTGCTCGAGACCACGCAGCGGTCCCCCAGAGAGCTCGCGTAGCCGACCGACAGGCCACCCGCTGCCGCGTCTACATCTGACCCGACCGTCGCCGCGCGACCCACGGTGCTGTCTGGGCCGAGGACCGTCCGCTCGCCGATAGTTGCCCTGCGACCGACAACTGCGTTGGCGCCAATCTCACTGTCGGCGCCCACACTGGTGCGCTCGCCGATGACCGCTCCAGGACCCACAGTGACCCCAGCACCGAGGTCCGCCGTCAGTGCGACACAAGCGGTGTTCGCATTGAAGTAGACGTCCTCGCATCCGTCGTTGTTGGAGTCTGCTGCGAAGGCAGTGGAATGAAACAATACGGACAGAAGTGCGGCGCGATACATGATATCCCTGGGATAGTAGAGACCGAAAACGAATCTCGGATTCCAATGTTAGAATGCCTAGCCAGCCGATACCCGTATAGATGCGTCCAGCGCTTGAAGGTGCAAGCGCTGTGGATGTGGGCAGTCGGCGGCAGGCGGTTGCTGCCGCCAGGATCATCAACGGCATGGGTAGCTGCGATGCCGTGGTGCGGGAGTCTGTACTCGGCACGCTATTCGAATCAGCCGGGTCGGAGACGGTGTTTCTGATCTTGCTCGTCAGCGCCATGCTCACGGTGGTCTGTCTGGTTGGACGGTTACTGCGCTACTGGATGTGCCTGGCAGACGTGTAGGGTCGCTCTGCCGGCCATCGATGTCGACGTGAACGACGGACGCCTGCTCGCCGACCCGGTCCGTGTGGCCTACGGCACGGCAAGGAAGTACGCTGCGGGGAGTTGGAACGAGGTGTAGGTCTCTATAGGAGTGTGCATTCATGTTGATACCGAACTCGACGCTTTGGAACGCCCAGTTTTGCCGCCAAATTCCTATTATGAACAAGTTAAAACGTCGTCATTTAGCGGAGAACTTGAACGCACCTTTGCGCCTGTGTCTTTCATCAATGACGTCGGCCACTCGTATATACGTCTAAAGCTTCTCGAAGCAATACAACCGTGCGTGGAATGCCATTGCGGCTAAGCCGGTCCAACAAGATTCGCATGGACACATTCCCATGCCGAAGGTTGGCCAACGGTTCGCCGAGCAACGGCGCGAGACTCAACCTCAGCATCAGGTCCCGCAACGGCGCTGGAAACCGCACATTGGCATCCGACACAACCATCGGTGCAAGCATCAGTCGTACAGCCCAAGGTCATCGGCTTCACGAACTAGCTCTGCTTTCGAACCACAGGACGACCTGTGGTATTTGGAGTCCCTATTTGATGGGAGGCATGATGGATCCACGACAGGTCAAGACCGCAGAACAGGCAAGAGCAATCATCGAAGAGCGAGGGTTGACACATGTAAAGGTCGGCGTCTTCGACAATGACTGTGTGTTGCGCGGCAAATACATGTCGAAGGACAAGTTCTTGTCATCCATCGAAGACGGCTTTGGCTTCTGCGACGTGGTTCTCGGCTGGGACAGCAACGATGAACTGTATGACAACACCACCTTCACCGGCTGGCACACCGCCTATCCAGATGCCCCGGTACGCATTTTGCTCGACACCTGTCGCAGCTTGCCAATGGAAGGAGACATGTTGTTCTTCCTGTGTGAGTTCTCCGAACGCGCGGAGTGTGTGGGGCCACGCGCCATGCTTCGTCGGGTGCTGAAGAAGTGCTCGGACATGGGCTTCACGGCCTTTGGAGCCATGGAGTTCGAGTTCTTCTTGTTCGACGAGACGCCGCACTCGGTGCGCGAAAAGAACTACCGCGACCTGACTCCCATCACTCCCGGTAACTTTGGCTATTCGGTACTTCGCAGCAGCGTATGGAGCGAGTTCTATGCCGAACTTCTCGACACTTGCGAGAAGATGGACATGCCCATTGAAGGCTTGCACACCGAGACCGGCCCGGGCGTTCTCGAGGTGGCGATTGGTGTCGACGGCGTGCTCGCCGCAGCGGACAAGGCAGCCCTGTTCAAGACCTTCGCCAAGGTCGTCGCTCAGCGCAACGACCTGATGGCAACGTTCATGGCCAAGTGGTCGGCAGACCATGCAGGGCAGAGTGGCCACATTCACCTATCGCTCCAGAAGGATGGCGAGACCGCCTTTCACGACCCGGCCGGTCCGCACCGCATGAGTCAGACGATGCAGCACTTCCTCGCGGGCTGTCAGACCTACCTTCCCGAGACCCTGGCGATGGTGGCGTCTACCGTCAACAGCTACAGCCGCTTGGTGCCGGGTGCCTGGGCGCCGACGAGCGCCACTTGGGGTGTGGAGAACCGCACGACAGCCCTGCGCGTGATTCCAGGTAGTCCAAAGAGCCAGCGCATCGAGTACCGAATTGCCGCGGCAGATGCCAATCCGTACCTCGCGATTGCCGCCGCACTAGCGGCCGGCTTGGCGGGTATTGAACAGGAGCTGACGCCGTGGCCAGAGGTGACCGGCAACGCGTATACGCAGAGCTTCGATCCCGCATTGTCGCTGCCGTCAACACTCACTGAGGCCGCCATGCGCCTAAAGAACAGCGAGATGGCACGCAGTGTGTTTGGCGCCGACTTTATCGACCACTTCGCCGCTACTCGCGAATGGGAAGAGCGCCAGTTCCGCAAGGCCATCACGGACTGGGAGCTTCGCCGCTACTTCGAGATCATCTGACCGCGCGCCTACGCTACAAGTGGTTAGAATCTCGCCATTACAAGGGGGCGTTCATGACGTCGTTTCAAGCGGTGTCGCCAGTCGACGGACGCGTTTTTGTAGACCGTCCGTTCACGAACCTTGCCCAGGTATCTGGGCGGCTTGATGCTTCCCGTCTGGCTTTCTCCGAGTGGCGGGCGCTGTCCTTGGCCGAGCGGACGGTCGCTGTGCGTCGGCTGATCGATGCTATCGAGAGTCGCACGGACGTGCTGGCTGATGAGCTCACGCTGCAGATGGGCCGTCCGCGCCGATTTGCAGCGGGCGAGATCGAAGGCTTCTGCTTTCGCGGCCATACCTTGTGCGACTTGGCCGAAGAGGCACTGGCTGATGTAGTGCCGCCAGCAAAAGATGGCTTTGAGCGATTCATCCGCTACGAACCCCTGGGGGTCGTGCTGATCTTGGCGCCGTGGAACTACCCGTGGCTGACCGCCGTCAACGCGCTCGTTCCGGCACTTCTCGCCGGAAATACGGTGTTGCTAAAGCACTCAGAGCAGACCCCTCTTGTGGCAGATAGGCTGGTTGAAGCTGCGAAAGAAGCCGGCTTGCCAGCCGGTGTTTTCCAGACGGTGGATATGTCGAACGACACCACCGCTGCGGTTGTCCGGGACCCGCGCGTGGCTTTCGTGAGCTTTACCGGGTCGGTCGAGGGCGGTCGTGCGGTGCATAGCGCGGCCGGGGGCTTGTTCAAGGGAGTCGCACTTGAGCTCGGTGGCAAGGACCCCGCATACGTGCGCGCGGATGCCGACCTTGACCACGCGGTGCCCAACCTTGTGGAGGGTGCCATGTTCAACAGTGGACAGTCATGCTGCTCGGTCGAGCGAATCTACGTGGATGAGCGACTGTACGACGCTTTTGTGGAGCGATTCGTCGATGAGGCCCAGCGCTGGGTTGCAGGCGACCCCTCTGCACCGGGAACCTGGCTGGGACCGATGGTTCGCGCCCGAAATGCCGACGCCGTTCGGGCGCAGGTGGATGCCGCCATTGCCGCCGGAGCGACCGCTCATCTTCCCGTTGATAGTGCCTCGGGATCCGCGTATCTCGGCCCACAGGTCCTCACCGAGGTCACCGACGACATGGCCATTATGGCCGAGGAGACGTTTGGACCGGCGGTTGGCATCGTCAAAGTCAGCGGGGATGACCAGGCTATCGAGCGCATGAACGCGTCGCGCTATGGCTTGACCGCCTCCATCTGGACCCGCTCTACGGACGCAGCCCGCGACTTGGGCGGGCGGCTCGAGACCGGGACGGTGTTTGCCAATCGCTGCGACTACCTCGACCCAGAGCTCGCGTGGGTGGGCGTGAAAGACAGTGGTCGAGGCGTCTCGCTGTCGCGCCTTGGCTTTCAGGCCTTCACCCGGCCCAAGTCCTTTCACCTGCGGGAGCACGCATGAGCTTGCCTTCACACACGGGCACGTGGAACTACCCGACCCCCACGCGCTTTGGGGTGGGTCGCATTGCTGAGCTGCCGATGGCGTGCCGCGAGCTCGGCATGGCGCGTCCTTTGTTGGTGACCGACCCGGGTCTGGTCGACCTGCCCATTACAGCGCAAGCCGTCGCTATCTGCGCAGCTGCAGGGCTGCCGGTGTCGGTGTTCTCGGACATGCAGGCCAACCCCGTTGGCGCTGATGTGACGCGCGGTGTGGAGGCGTTCAACCGCGGTGGGCATGATGGCGTCATCGCGTTCGGCGGTGGTTCTGCGCTCGACGTCGGCAAGGCCATCGCGCTGATGGCCGGTCAGTCGCTCTCCCTGTGGGACGTCGAAGACGTCGGCGACAACTGGACCCGCGTCGACGCCAGCGCCATGGCTCCGTGTGTTGCCGTTCCCACAACCAGCGGGACCGGTTCTGAGGTGGGCCGCTCCTCGGTCATCACCAAAGAAGAAGAACACCGCAAGGTCATCATCTTTCACGCGGGAATGCTGCCGGGTCGGGTCGTGTGCGACCCCGCGCTGACCGTGGGGCTACCGGCGAATCTCACCGCTGCTGTGGGCATGGATGCGCTGTCGCACAACCTCGAAGCGTACTGCGCGCCAGGGTTCCACCCGCTCGCCGACGGCATCGCGGTCGAGGGCATACGGTTGGTGTTCCGTTCGCTTAGGGCGGCTGTCGCCGATGGCACCGACCTCGCTGCCCGTAGTGACTTGATGGCGGCGTCGCTGATGGGGGCCACCGCCTTTCAGAAGGGGCTCGGTGGCATGCACGCCATGTCTCACCCGATTGGCGCGGTGCTTGGCGCCCACCACGGCCTGACCAACGCCATCGTGATGCCGTATGTCCTGCGGTTCAACGCATCGGCCATTCGTGACCGCCTGACCGACCTGGCGCGGGCCCTCGACCTGGAGATCATCAGCGAGATGGGCTTCATTGACAGCATTCTGGATCTGCGCCAGGACATTGGCATTCCGCACACCTTGGCGGCTGTGGGGTTCACCGAAGCGCACGCCACCTCGCTCGCACCTGCCGCTCTGGCCGACCCCTGCGCCGGCGGCAATCCCGTCCCGCTGACCGAGGCATCCTTGGAGCAGTTGTTCCGGACCGCGCTCGCCGGCGAGTAGGCAGAACAGGGGCAGGGCGTGCCGGCCCCCAGCCGCACAACAGGACAATGAGTGGCCGGGGGACTTCATGGGGCACTCCGAGCACGGAACTAAGAGCCGGGTTCTTCCTCGTCCTGGTTCGCCTTGTAGGCACGGAACAGCAAGACGATGAGCACAATGCCAACGACGAACATCAGCGCGCCACCAAGCAGCAGTGCGATTCCGAGAACCGGGCGTACGAACAGCCACGCGATGCCGACGGCTACGAACCAGAACATGAACGCGATGACACCGGCCACTAGGCCTGCGAAGAGGCTGACTGCGCGGCCGAAGATAGGCACAACGCCGGCGAGCAGAGCGAACGGGCGGAACAGGGCGGACAGGCCCATAAACATCATGAAGTAGCCCAGGGCGCGGAGAATCCACGTCATCGTCGCGTTGGCACTCTGGGCCATCGAGAACATGGCTTCGGCGCTGTGACTGCCCATCTGCAGCATGGCGAGAGTATCGCCGGCCTCGGTCTGATAGCCGCGCGTTCCGGTGCCGGCCTGCTGCGCAATGACCGAGACGGGCTCGGGGTAGACGACGTCAAACGACACGCGGATGTCGCCGACGGCGGGCTGTGTTGGGATGGAGCCAAAGTAATAGCGGCCCTCATGAGCCGATGCGATGCCCTGAAGGGAGGGCGGAAGCTCGGTGGCGGGGCTGATCGTGTAGTCCTCGAAGTTGCTCATCTGGCGGACCAAGCTCTCGTCGAGGGTGTAGGCGCCGACGGTGACTGGCCGTGCGACCCAAGTCTCTCCTTCGTAGCGAATCGAGCCCGGGTTCTGGTGCCCGCGCTGTTGTTCAAAGCGGGTGGAATCCAAGACGTCGTCTTCCCACACCTGGTCGTAGGTGTAGGTGGTGATGGTCTCTTGTCCGCCGCCGATCTTGTCCCGCTTCTCGGAACGCTCGGACTGCTTCCACTGGTACATCTCGACTTCGCGTCGCAGCTGTACAGCCTGGACAGAGACTCCGAAGTTCGGGTCCGTCAGCGTGTCCGTCGTCTCGGTCTCACCGCTGAAGTGGACAAGTGCATTCTCGAGAGTGGGGTCCACTGTCTCAATGGTGACAGTCTGGACGGCTCCGGAGCCTTCGGTGAGGCTCTTAGCCGTCTGGACAGCCCGGCCTTCATTCCAGAACAGAAGCGGAAAGGCGAGGAGGAAAATTATGAATCCGACGACTACACTCTTGAGGCTTTGTGAAAGCCTCGAGAACAAGCCAACGGATGATGTACGCGTAACGGTGTTTGCCATAATGCATCCCTTGAATCGGGTGCAGCTTACCGCAAGTGGGTCTCGGGTACCTACGACACGGTGATTCGTTGGGCGCAGACCTGGGAATCACGAGCGTGTGTCGGGTCCGGTCCTCCACCTCCGCGTTGGGGAACTCGCCGTTCTACGCGGCACTGTGGACATCAGCGAGTACTCACGTCTACGCGGCGAGGACTCGCCCATCACACGCTCAGCGCTGGGCGTCTTCACCGGTTCGGTAGTCGGTAATCAGCGGGCGTACTGCCACCGCTCGCGCTCGTTGCTTGTCTTCGACGGACTACTATTGGGCCAGGCGGTCTTCTGCAGCTGTCATCCAGGCCTCGGGCCGCAACCGCCAACGCGTCCGGCGTGAGGTGCGGCGGGCTTCGTGCCCGCTCGCCCACGAAACAGCGACTACGGCACGTCCGTACAGATGGGAGCTACTAGAACGCTGTCATCGATGGTGCAGCCGTTCTGGCAGACGCCACGGTCGTCGGCGTTGGGTACATGGTACGTGATGATGTTCTGCCATCCGGTCCTGCTCGACACGCCGCTCGACACATTGCAGCTCCAGTAGGATTGGTCCAAAGCGACCGCGCTCCAGGCCGACGCATTGTAGTTACTGCCGTAGACGCCCGGATTGCACGAGACCGGGCGTAGTCCAGCTGCCAGGCAGATATCCCGGTACCAGGCGCGAAGGTCCCCTGGCGGCATGGTGCGGTACTCCATCTGGTAGACCGTCTGACCGCCTCCCGTGTGTTGATTGATGAACACAACGTCACGGGCCTGTACTGACCAGGACGTCGAGAAGTTGGGGGCGGTGACTGTTGCGACGTACACTTCGTTATCTACGTTCGACCCGGTGAGCCGGAGGGTGAGCGACTGGCCTTCGGTGATGCTTGCCGACGTGGCCCAGGAGGCTCCGCCGTTGATGGAAAGCTCGGGGCTACCCTGCCCGGACACCGAGATGACGATAGAGTCCTCGAAGCCCGTGACGGTCACCGTAGAGGACTCGGCTTGCTGCCCGAGGCCACTGTTCGAGTCGCCGAATGTGAAGGGGTCTGGCGTATTGTCGGTTGTAGAGAGCGGATTAAATGTTGACCCATTGCAGACCTCCAACCTCTGTTGAACCTCGTTCCAGCGTAGTGCGCCTGCATCGGAGCTGTCTTCACACACATCCGACAGCGCTGGCCCGCCACCACCCGCGAGAGGAGAGCCGCCCGCGATGACGGTTCGAGGCCCAAACTCGGCTGCGCTATTCACGGAGATACCAAGCCAGCGATTCTCGCCCGGCTCAAAGACGCCGTCGGGAATACCGTTCAGGTTGGTGAAGCCGAAGCTTCCTGCATCTCCGGTTCCGAGCAAGACCGAGTAGGTGCCTCGGGCCAGAGTAGTGGTGTGGGACTCACGGTACAGCGCGGTGCTTGCCGCGAACGTGTCGTAGATCGAGAAGGTAAGGTCAAACGCGCCCTCGACCGGAGCCCCTGTCGCGTCCGTTAGGCGACCTTGACTGGGAAGGATGGACGTCGCGGAGATGTCCTGCGCATACGCACTTGTGGGGCAGAGCAGAGCCATCAAAACCGTAAATTGGAGCATGGAGACCTCAGGTTAGGACAGAAGGATACTAGATTAATCGCCAGAACTGTAGGCTGATCTGAAAGACAGCCAGCGCGCGACCAGGCAGCGCGCCCCCCTTTGTGGACAAGACTCTCGACCCGTGGTGTCAGGCGTAGGCGCACATCGTGTAGTCGATGCGAACAGGAGCCAACGCATCACGGTCTGGGGAAGACCAGTGCTTCCCGGTCATGGTGTAGGCGCGGCGTGTTCTGAACAACGGCATTCTCGTCTTCAACGAGGATTCGCCGTTCACCAGGCGAAGATCTCGCCGGTCTCGAGCTCGACGCTGCGCTTCTTCACCCGCTCGGTGTATGGCCCCCGGCGGGCGGACAGCCACTGCTCGCGGTCATTGGCGGTCTTCAGGGGCTCCTCGGAGACGGAGACGCTGACGGTTGGAGCGGAATCGCAGGGAGTGTCTTCGACGGGCCACTGTTCGACTAGGCGGTCTTCGGCGGCTGCCATCAATGCATCGGGCCACATCTTGCCGTCTTCGGCGAACTCACCGCTGCGCACAATGACCGTCTCACGCCCTGGGCGGCATTCCCACGAGTACGTGGCCATTGCAGCGTAGTGGTAGCGACCCCCGCCAACGCGCCAGGCGTCTGGCCAGCGGTAGCGCACAAGAGAGTCGGCGACGTCGGCTTGTCCGATACGCTGCAAGGATGCTCGTGCGATGTCAATGCGCGTGGGGTCTAGGATGTCGCCGAGCGAGAAGATGACCTGTCCCACTTGTTCGGCTTGTGCAGCATCGACGCCTTCGTTGGTGTCGTAGCCAGCGGCTTTGGGCATTATTTGGAGGGCATAGGCGATTTCTTCGTCATCCCCCAGCTCTCGGGCGTAGCTCTGGAGAAGCGGTAGTGCATCGGTGCGCAGGTTGCGGGTGTACACCTCAAGAATGTCGAGGAAGCTTCCGCGTTCTGTGGCGCCCACACCGAAGCGGTCACTCTCAAGCGCGTCCGTCAGAATGGCGCGCCCCTCCGCACTTCGGCATTCATCCAGTCCGCGGTACCAGCGCTCGATGTAGAAGCGGTCGCCTTTCTGTTCGAGTAGCGTACCGAAGAAGGCGTTGCGCTCGGGATGGTCTTGGCAGTTATCCCCGATGGATCGGAGCATGGACATGCGGTCATCTGGCGGAATTCGTTCAAGCCACGGGACGAGCGAATCGAGTGCGCCAACGTCAATCATAGCGCGCACAGCAATCGCTTCGTTGTCGTCTCCGAACATCTTTTCAAGGGCGACAGGAGCCATTGCCCGACCGCGAGCGGCGTCGCACTCTGCCAAGGCGACGTAGGCCTCGGGAACCTTCAGCGTGCTCGCTTGCTGAAGTTCCGCCTGCAGAGACGAGCCACACGGGGCGTCTGCGAATGCCAAGGATGCCAACAATAGTGCGGTCATACGGGCCCTCCAGCCAACTCAACACGCGACCATGTCACGTCGTCCGACGAATAGCTCATCTGATGCTTGTATGAGTTAGTCGGACGCCCCAACAGACACGGAGGCAACATGCCCGCTCCCATTCGCGTCGCCGTCACCGGTGCTGCCGGTAACATTGGCTACGCTCTACTCTGGCGCATTGCCAGCGGTTCCACCTTTGGCCCCGACCAGCCCGTTATCCTGCAATTACTTGAGATTCCCCCCGGAATGGAGAAGCTCGCAGGCGTGGTCATGGAGCTGCGTGACTCGGCCTTCCCGCTGGTCCACGATATTATCGGGACCGATGACCCGAACGTGGCGTTCAAGGATGCTAACCAGATCTTCCTCGTTGGCTCGCGCCCCCGTAGCGCCGGCATGGACCGTGCCGACTTGGTCGCAGCAAACGGCCCCATTTTTGTCGGTCAAGGTAGGGCCATTGACGACAACGCAGCGGACGACGTTCGCGTAGTTGTGGTCGGAAATCCCTGCAACACCAACGCACTCATCGCCTGCGCCAATGCGCACAAGGTTGCTGACGAGCGCTTCACCGCCATGACCCGTCTGGACCACAACCGGGCCATTGGTCAGCTGTCAAAAAAGTCGGGCGTTGCCGCCGCAGACATCGACGGTATCGCTGTGTGGGGCAACCACGCCGACACCATGTACGCCGACTGTACCCAAGCCACCGTTGGCGACAAGAAGGCCACCGACGCCTTTGAGCAAGACTGGCTTCGCGGCGAGTTCCTCAAGACCGTCGCTACTCGTGGCAAAGCCATCATCAACGCTCGTGGCGCTTCTTCGGCAGCTTCGGCAGCTTCGGCAGCTTCGGACCACATGCGTGACTGGTTCCTCGGTACCAACGGTCGCGTTGTGTCCATGGCCGTTCCGTCGAACGGCGCCTACGGTGTGCCCAAGGGGCTCATCTTCAGCTTCCCCGTGACCATCGAAAATGGCACGTACACCATCGTGGAAGACTGGCCTGTAGACGACTTCGCCAAGCAGAAGATTGCACAGAACGTCGAAGCCCTCGAAGGCGAACGCGCCGCTGTGGCCGACTTACTCGGCTAGGTCGGAACGTGGAGAGGGGGGAGCTCGCTTGGCTCTCGTCATCAACGGCATCCGGTTTGGGTGCCGTTTTTGTTTTAGAGTGCGGTATAAATGTCGCACCGCCAGTCGTACTGCCCGATGATCACGTCCTGACGTCCGATTGACATGGCACGGGTTTTGCTTACAAACTGGTGTATTGGAGCTGCCACATGTACCGCTTGTTTGCCATCGCCTCGGCACTGACCTTCGCCGCCTGTTCGGAACGCGGAATCTCTTCGATTGCTCCGGAAGCCGAAGCGCTGGAGCCGGTCATCCAGTTGGATCCGGAGAGCATTGACTTTGGCCTTCTGCAACCGGGCGACGAAGCCATGCAGACCGTCACCGTCACCAACATTGGTGAAGATGTCTTGAACCTGACCGGCTGGGTCTACGAGGGCAACGATAGCTTCGCCTTCCCAGACATTGACGCCTTGCCCGAGCGGCTGGAAATCAACCAAGCCGCCGCTTTCCAAGTTCGCTACTCACCCCTGCTGACGGGCGAGCTTGGCGGTACTCTGTACATCGAGTCCGATGACCCCGAGAACGCTCAAGCTTCAGTCGTTCTGACGGGTCAAGGGTCCGGTCCGGCACTGGTGATTTCGCCAGACCCCTATGACTTCAACTCCGTGTTTGTGGGGTGTGGTGAAGATGTTGAGCTGACCCTCGCCAACGTCGGAGACGCGGACCTGCGCATTGATGCGCTGAACATGGACAGCGTAGACGGCCAGTTCAGCTTGGACACGGGTATCGTCTTGCCGTTGACCCTCCCGCCGGGTGCGAACACCAACATCACGGTGGCATTCGATGCCTTGTACTCGGGCACCACTGACGGCTTGCTCGAGGTGCTCTCCACTGACCCACGCGGCGTCATTACCGCAACCCAGCTGGCCGAAGGGACCTACGCTGGTCAACGCGTGGACTCTTTCAGCATGCCGGAAGACCCCGCTGTCGACATCTTGTTCGCCGTCGACCAGAGTTGTTCAATGGACGCCCTCAGCGCCAACCTAGCGAGCAATTTCTCGACCTTCATCTCGACCCTCGGTCAGGTGACGAACAACTGGCAGATCGGCGTGATTACGCTGGAGAACGGGTGTCGCAACGACACGGTTTTCACGTCCACCACCACAAACCTCAACGACCGCTTCTCAAGCGCAGTGGGCCAAGGCGGTCACCACGCCACGACCGAGCAGTTGTTTGTGCTGACTCAAACGGCGCTGGCGAAGACACTTCCAGGTCAGTGTAATTCAGGCTTGCTCCGCGATGACGCCCTTCTACACGTGGTGTTGGTGTCCGACGAATACGAGCAGAGCAGTGTGTCTGCAGGAACGTTTGTGACCAGCGTTTGGAGCTACCGGCCTTCTCCACGCGACGTTCGTATCAGCGGTATTATGTGCCCAGCTAGCGGTTGTCCGACGGGTGGCTCTGACGGAACCAACAGTGGATATTCGCAAGCGGTTCTGCAAGGCGGTGGTGAACCGATCAATATCAACACGAACAACTGGGGCGCGAGTGCCCAGACCTTGGCCGAGGCCTCTGTTGACGGTGTGGGTCGCTTTGAGCTGTCCGGTACGCCAGACATTGGCAGCCTCACGGTTCGCGTGAACGGTACCGTCGAAGAGGCGGGCTGGTACTTTAGCGTGACCACCAACGAGGTCGTCTTCGACGATTTCCCGCCGACCGGTGCCGAGATTGAAGTGACCTACGGACTGCGCATTAGCTGCCCGTAGGGCGCTTTCCCATCCACGACACACCGGTCAGGTCGGTACGCCGGTCCAACCAGTTGTGAACGGTTCCTTCGGTCCGCTGGCGTCGGCCCATCTCTAGGTCGACTTCGTGGACGATGACGGTCTCGTGGTTGGGCGGCGCTTCTACAGCGATACCGTCCATCGGAAACTGAACGTCTGACGGCGTGTAGATGCCGCTCTGGGCAAAGTGGACGTCGGCGTTCTTGACGTGCGACAGATTGCCAACACATCCCGCAGTCATCACGAACAGGTGGTTCTCGATCGCTCGGGCCCGGCAGCAGGTGCGTACCCGGACGTGGCCGTAGCGGTCTGTGGTGTTGTAGGGGACGAGCAACAGTCGAGCTCCCCACTCGGTAAGCAGGCGCGGCAGCTCTGGAAACTCGCTGTCGTAGCAGATGAGCACGCCTACCCGTCCGACATCCATGTCGAAGGTCTGCAGAGAGTCGCCACCTTGAACGCCCCACCAGCGGGACTCGTCTGGGGTGATGTGTAGCTTGGCTTGGGTCTCGAGCCGGCCGTCACGATGGCAGATCGGGGCGATGTTCATGAGGTTGCCGTCGTCGGTCATGACCAAGGTGGAGCCGCCGACGATGTTGACGTTGCAGCGCATGGCTTCGCGTCGCAACAACTCGAAGACGCGGTCGCTGAAGTCGGCGAGGGCCCGGGCTCCGTCTGCGGGAGTGGCGACATCTCCAACCAGAGCGAGCAGAACCAGGGTGAACAGCTCGGGGAAGAGTAAGATGTCCGCTCGGCGGTCAGCGGCTACGTCTACGGCAAAGACCACCCGTTGTTCGAAGTCTTCCCAGCTTGTGACGCGGTTCATCTGCCACTGGACGAAGCCCAAACGAACCCGCTGAACGGCCCGTCTGCGGCGACGCTTAGAGCGATTGGGTACGTAGTCGAGGTTGGGCCAGATCAGACTGGTGGCGTAGCCAACGCTGTCTTCATCATCCGGTAGGTAGTCGGGGATGAGAGCGTCTAGGACGAAGCCGTTGGCGATCTGAGAGGTCAGTACGGGGTCCTTGAGCGCCTGATTGACGACATTGTCGACGTACTCGGCGGCGGTCATGTACTCCTTGTGCTCGCCGTAGCCAGGGATGCGTCCACCAATGGCCATACGGCGAAGGTTTAGGCGACGAACCAGGTCCTTTCGGGCTTCGTACAGACGCCGTGACAGCCGTTGGCCACGTGTCTTTGGGTGGACCTGCATCTCAATGCCGTACAGGGTGTCGCCGTCTGGGTCGTGGTTGGTGATGCGGCCGTCATCGGTCAACGTACGCCAGTCATGCCAGTCCTCGTAGTCGTCATCATCCAAGATGAGAGAGGACGACGATGCGACGAGCTCGCCATTCAGCTCAATGCCGATTTGACCCCTTGGAAAGGTGCTGATCTGGCTGACGTACTCGGCGCGTGTCCACGGGTCGATGTTCGGAAAACACACCAACTGTAGGGATACAACGGCGTCAAAGTCAGCAATTGTGAGGGGACGCAGAACCAGGCGGGCATCGTCAGACATCAGTCGCTCCGAAAGCGAGGGCCGAGATGCGGCCCGTATAGCTCGACGTTCCCAGGGTTGTAAGGGCGATGTGGCCCGAATTATGAACGTGGGAATTCATGGGGTTGAAGGCCAAGGAATTCGCGCTAGTTCCAGGGTGTGGGACTCGCCATCACTCTCGATGTACAGCACGCTCTCGGTCCGAGTGAGCGACCAGGTGTTTCGGCGCTCCAGGCCGTCAGCCAAGGAGCTGATGGCCTTGCGAGGCAGGATGTGCAGAGCGATGTCTTGCGACTTGTATACGGACTCGGAGGCCAATCGGGACAGCCAAGGCTCGGTGTCAACGTGGCAATAGACCACCACATTATCGGCGGCCTTGCTCGCTTTGTGTAGGCGGTTGGGCTCCGGTGTGCCGATGTCTATCCAGGTGACCAACGCCCCGGTCAGGTCGCGCACCCACAGGGCTGGTTCATCGCCGTTGGCTAGACCTGCGGTGAAGACGAGGCCCTCGGTGTACTCGAGGGCGTACGCAATCGCGCGCGTGATGAAGTACGGGCCAGTCTCGGATGGGTGTTTGGCGAGCTTCAACTCCAAGGTCTCATACACACCGCGGTCGATGTCTGCGAGCTCAATGGTCAGCGTAATAACGGTGGAACTTATCGCCATATCAGGGTCTCGGTAGGTGTTGGTCGACTAGGATGATGTTTCCGTCGGGGTCGACGAGGCTAAAGCTCGCAGGACCCTCGCCATCTTCAGGCGCCTCGGTGGTCAGCTCGATTCCCTTTACTTTGAGCTGACCCTGCAGCTCGCGGACGTCTGTGAAGCCCTTCACGGCCTTGGCATCGTGGGACCAACCTGGGTTGAAGGTGAGGATGTTCCCCTCAAACATGCCTTGAAACAGCCCGATAGTCGTCGTTCCATTCTGTACGATGAGGTAGCCCATGGCTGGGTCCCCACCGAGTCTGTCAAATCCGAGCGCTTCGTAGAAGACCTGTGACGCGTTGAGGTCTTTGACGGCCAGGCTAACGGAGAATGTACCGAGTTGCATGAGAGTGTGCCCTGTGATTCAACGGAGACTATCGCACACCCGCTACGTCGCTGAGCGCAGGGCACGGAACGCCGTCAAGGTGCGCTCGATATCTTCATCATCTACATCGAGATGGGTGACCAGACGCATGTGCGAAGGCCCTGTCGCGAACGCCAAGATGCCGTGAGTGGCAAGGAACTCTTGCGCATTCGCGGCGTGTGGGACGTCCACGTACACCAAGTTCGTCTCGGGTGTGCGTATCGTATAGCCCTCGACCATTAGGCCCATAGCTAATGTTCTAGCTCGCTTGTGGTCGTCTGCTAACCGGGCCACGTGATGGTCTAGGGCGTGCAGCGCTGCTGCGGCGAGAAGTCCGGCCTGACGCATGCCTCCACCGAGCATCTTTCGCACGCGACGACCGCGGGCGATGAGGTCGTGTGACCCACACAGGGCGGAGCCCACGGGAGCTCCGAGACCCTTAGAGAAGCAGATACTGACGGTATCAAAGCGACCAACTCGGCTTGCGAGGGACTCTCCGGCGGCGACGGCAGCGTTGTAGGCTCGGGCACCATCGAGGTGGGTAGCCAGGTTGTTGGCCCTGGCGGCAGTGACCAGTGCGGCCAGCAAGGTGTCCTCATGGACCGTCCCGCCGCCTTTGTTGGATGTGTCTTCCACACACAGCAGGGCGGCTGGAGCGTGGTGAACATCGGGTTTACGAACGCCGAGCGCTACGGCTTCAGCGGACATTTGGCCATTGGTTGTCGGCAATAAGCGGGTCTGAACACCGCTAATCATTGCTGCCCCACCCGCTTCATAATGGTAAGGATGTGCGGTGTCGGCCATGAGCACTTCATCGCCAGGACGGGTGTGCAGTGCAATGGCGATCTGATTGGCCATCGTCCCAGAAGGCGTGAACAAGGCGGCTTCTTGGCCGGTCTCTGCAGCGATACGTGCTTCGAGAGCCAGGACTGTCGGGTCATCTCCCAAGACGTCATCACCCAAAGGAGCTGCGAACATGGCGGTCTTCATTGCGGGCGTGGGCCGGGTGACGGTGTCGCTGCGCAGGTCGACTAGGCTCATGTGGCCACGACCAAAGCGGGTAGGTAGTGCGCTGGTGGCTCGAGGCCACACAACGCAAGAATGGTGGCGCCGACACTGGCAATACCGCGGTCACCGTCGAGGTCGACGGTCACCGCTCCGGTCGGGTCAATGACGATGAACGGCACGGCGTTGAGCGTATGGCTGGTCTTGGGCGATGGCTTTCCGTTCTCATCTCGGACCACCTTGCCCTTCTTGCGGGTGTACATCTCTTCGCAGTTGCCATGGTCAGCGGTCACGAGCAGGATGGCACCGGCTTTTTGGGCGGCCTTTTCGAGGCGAGCGAGCTGTTGGTCCAGTGCGGTGAGCGACACACGAACCGCATCGAGATTTCCGGTGTGTCCAACCATGTCCCCATTTGGAAAGTTCAGCCGGATGTGGTCATAGCCCTGTGCAATGGCGTCAATAGCGGCCTCGGCGATGTCGGCGCACTTCATCCACGGGCGTTCGTCGAAGGAGACGTTGTCGGAGGGGATTTCGAGGAAGGTCTCCAGCTTATCGTCGAGTTTGCCGGACCGATTTCCATTGAAGAAGAAGGTTACGTGGCCGAACTTCTGCGTCTCTGAACAGGCGAAGGTGCTCTTTCCCGAAGCGGCCAAGTATTCGCCTACGACCCTGTCAATGTGCGGCGGTTGCACCAAGTAGGTCGCTGGAATGTGAGCGTCACCGTCGTACTCCATCATGCCGGCGTAGGTCACGTCAGGGACGAGGCCTCGGTCGAAGGTATCCAAGTCAGGCTCGTCGAATGCGCGGGAAATCTCGATGGAGCGGTCTCCGCGGAAGTTGAAGAACAGCACACTGTCGCCGTCTTCGATTCGCCCACAGGGGACATCTTGGCGAGTGATGACGAAGGCGGGAAGGTATTGGTCGTCGACCTCGGGGTTGGCTGCGTACAGGGCTTCAATAGCGTCAACGGCGCTGCCAAATTCTTGTCCGATGCCGTGAACATGTGCATCCCAGCCACGCTTGATCATCTGCCAGTCGGCTT